>JBDSUN010000024.1:0-10361 GCA_039927735.1 Acidimicrobiales bacterium
TTCGAGGACGGAGGCCAGCAACGCGACTTCGTGCACGTGGACGACGTCGCCCGGGCCAACGTCCTGGCGCTCGCCGCTCCTACGGAGGTGCGCGGCGCGCACAACGTCGCCAGCGGCCAGCCGCACACCATCGGAGACATGGCGGCGGCCCTGGCGGCCGGCAGTGGGCTCGTGCCAGAGGTGGTCGGTGGCTACCGGCTCGGCGACGTCCGCCACGTGGTCGCCTCTCCGGAGCGGGCCCGGCGCGCGCTCGGGTTCACGGCCGAGGTCTCCTTCGAGGACGGGATGCGCAGCTTCGCCACCGCCGCGCTGCGGTCCTCTCCTGGCGCGGGCTGAAGAAATCCCCTCGCCATCGGGGCCCAGCGGCGCGAGGGTGTGTGCACCTCCCGACACCGTCGGGCCGAGCCGTGAGGAGGCTGACGTCGATGACCACCACCGTCGTTCGCCTCGACGGCTCTGCGCGCTGACCTGAGCGTCAGCCCGCCCTGCGAGCCGTCCGGGCCTTCATCCCCTGACCGCATCGCTACCCCTGGAGGACCCGTGCTCCAGCACGATCCCGAGCGCGCCGCACCGGCGTGGCTCACCGATGGCCACACCCCGTTCGTCGATGAGGTGCTCGGCCTGCTCAAGACCGGCAAGGAGGCGGAGGTGTTCATCGTCGAGCGGACCACGCTCGACGGGCGTCGCTCCGTCCTCCTGGCCCACAAGCGCTACCGGCCGACGAAGGCCACCCAGAAGGGTGAGATCGAGGCACTCGGCTTCACCCGCAGCCGCACCTTCACCAACGACGTGCTCTACCACGAGGGTCGTCGGCTGCGGTTCAGTCGTGACCAGCGCGCCGTCGAGCGCATGACCGACTACGGCCGCAAGCTGCTCGCTGAGCGATGGCCGGGCCAGGAGCTGGAGACGCTGCAGCGGGCCCACGAGGCTGGCGTCACCGTGCCGTACCCGGTGGAGTTCACTGGCGACGGCATGCTCATGCAGCTGATCGGCGACGAGGCGGGGGCGGCGCCCCGTCTGGTGAACGCTCGCCTGGCCCGGAAGGAGCTGAGCGCCGCCTACGAGCAGCTGCTCGAGGAGCTGGTGGCGCTCACCCGGGCCAGCCTGGTGCACGCCGACCTTTCGCAGTTCAACGTGCTCTGGTGGGGAGGTCGGCTCTGGCTCATCGACTTCCCGCAGGCCGTCGACCTCGTCAACAACCCGCACGGCTTCGACATGCTCCACCACGACGTCGTCACCATGTGCACCTGGTTCGCCCGGCGTGGCATCGAGACCGATGGTGAGGCCGTCTTCGCCGACCTCCTGTCGGAAGCGTTCTGACCGGCCGCTCAGGAGCTCCCGTGGGATCGCGCGGCGTACTCGTCGTGGAGGTTGGCCAGCTCCTCGTCGCCGAGGTCCCCAGCCCGGACGATCTTCTCGTTCGGCTGCTCAAAGGCCATCAGGAGCTCGTCGAGCTTCAGCTGGAGCACCTTGGTGTCGCGGTTCTGGGCGTGCTGCAGCACGACGACCATCAGCAGCGTGAGGATCGGAACCCCGCAGGTGATCGTGAGCTCCCACCCCCGGCTCGGGCCGGCCACGAGGCCTACCCCCGCCCAGACCACGGTGCCGAGGGCGATGGCCGCAAAGGCGTGCTTCGACCCGGCGTGGTGGGTGAGACGGTGCGCAGTGCGGTTCCAACGATCCATGGCGCCTCTTCTACCCGAAACTCAGGATCACTCGATGGCGATGCCCGACAGGTCGTCGGCGGGCTCGGGCCAGGTGAGATCCATGGCTTCCATGGTCTCCACGAGGATCGTGGCGACGGCCCAGTTCCGGTACCACTTCCTGTCGGCCGGGATGACGTGCCACGGGGCGTGCTCGGTGGCGGTGCGCTCCACCGCTTCCGCGAAGGCTGCCTGGTAGTCGTCCCAGCGGGCTCGGGCATGGAGGTCGCCGGCCTGGAACTTCCAGTGCTTGTGCGGCTCGGCCAGGCGGGACTCGAGCCGCGCCTTCTGCTCGTCCTTGGAGATGTGGAGCAGCACCTTGACCACGGTGGTGCCCTCGTCGTGCAGGAGCTGCTCGAAGGCGTTGATGTGATCGAACCGCCGCCGCCAGCGCGCCTCCGGCACCAGCCCGAGCACCCGCACGGCGAGCACGTCCTCGTAGTGGCTCCGGTCGAACACGCCGATCTCACCGGCGGCGGGGACGTTGGCGTGGACGCGCCACAGGTAGTCGCGCTGCAGCTCGGTCTCCGACGGCGCCTTGAACGAGGTGACCCTCAGCCCGGCCGGGTTCACACCGCCGAACACGTGCGCCACCGTGCCGCCCTTGCCCGAGGTGTCGATGCCCTGGAGGACGACCAGCACCCGCTCCTGCCGACGCGCCCACAGCACCTCCTGCAGCTCAGCCAGTCGGTTCACCAACGGCACCGTGGCCGCCTTGGTGGCGTCCTTGTCACCCGGCGCCGCCGACGTGTCCGCAGTGCCGACGCTGGTCAGATCGAGGGACGTCCCCGGATCGATGCGGTGCAGGCGGCGAGGCTCGACCATGGCTGGAGCGTAGAAGACAGAGGTCGGGCGGGAGGCCGGGCGCCCAGCGCGGTCAACCTGAAGGTACGGAAGACTGCACGGGTGTGCGATCTCCTCTGCGCCCTTCCGACGGCCACGGGCGGGCCCACGTTGTTCGCCAAGAACAGCGACCGCCCGGCGCAGGAGGTGCAGCTGCTGGAGTGGTACCCGTCCCGGACGGACATCGCCACCACCGCCGCCACCCACGTGGCGATCGCCGCCCATCCGCATCCCACCCTCGGGATCCTGGGGTCCCGGCCCGCCTGGGGGTGGGGCCTGGAGCACGGCGTCAACACCGCTGGGGTCGCAGCCGGAAACGCCACGATCTACACCACCCTCGACCCGAGGCCCTTCCCCGACGCCCTCACCGGCATGGATCTGGTGCGGCTGGCTCTGGAGCGATCGGCCACCGCGACAGCCGCGGTGGCCACCATCCGGCACCTGCTGGCCACGGCCGGTCAGGGCGGCTCGTGTCACGAAGGGAGCCGACGACCGTCCTGGTCCTCGTTCCTGGTGGCGGACGCCACGAGTGCGTTCGTGGTCGAGACCTCCGGTGCTGACTGTGCTGTCGAGGCCGTGGACCGGGTGCGGGCCACGTCGAACCGCACCACGATCGCCGCCTTCGACGCCGAGCACCGCCACCCCGCCCAGCCGGTCGCAGACCTCGTGGACCCCCGGCTCCGAGCCTCCCGAGCCGTGGTCGGCTCCGAACCGGTGACGGTGAGATCGCTGCAACGCCACCTCGCGTCCCATGACGGTGGCGAAGATGGCTGGACCATCTGCATGCACGTCGAGGGTCCCGAGCATTGGGAGGCCACCACCTCCTCGATGGTGGCCGAGCTGCCTGTCGACGGCCCGCCGATCGCCCACGTGCTGGTCGGATCGCCCTGCGCCGGGACCTACCGACGCATCAAGGTCGAGGCGGCGCCGGGTTAGGTTCGAGGAATGCCCAAGTACGCCATGCTCTCGACCCTCGGCCCAGACGGGTCAGCCCGCCTGACGGAGAACCCGGAGCGGTTGCGCGAGGTGTCCGCCGAGGTGGAAGCCATGGGCGTCACGGTGCTGGAGCAGTTCGCGCTGCTGGGCCAGTGGGACTTCCTCAACATCCTGGAAGCCCCCGACGACGTCACCATGGCCAAGGTCGCCACCACGCTGGGCAGCCGAGGCACGCTCAAGACGATGACCCTGCCCATCATCGACATCGAGACCTTCATCGAGGGCCTCAAGGCCTGATCCGACCCGGACTCAGACCCACCAGGTCGAGCGGGTGCGGCGGCGGCGGACCCGCTCGTGGAGGAGGTCAGGCAGGACGACGTCGTCCATCTCCCGGCGGAGGCGATACCCCGCCTCGGTGACCTCCTCGACGACGAAGCCGTCCTGCCAGGAGCCGTCGAGACCGGACTGCACCTCGACGTGGGTGCCGGGTGCCAGCGAGGGGCCGACGACCGTCAGCCCCTCTGGCGCCCCGGTGTCGGCCATGGCCTGATGGTAGGTCGGTAGTGTCGGGTCGATGCCGCCGGTCGCCACGAGCTCGAGGGTGCCCGGCCGGACGGTCCCGACGCTGCGTCGGGCGCTCAAGGCGTCGGCTCCCTCGCTGGAGGTGGAGCGACGGCTCTGGGCGGCCGGGCACGACGTCGTGGTGGGGATCGACGAGGTGGGGCGCGGAGCCTGGGCGGGGCCGCTCACCCTCGGGGCAGCCGTCGTGCCGAAGGACCGGCGCGTCAACAAGGTCCGTGACTCCAAGATGCTCACCGAGTCCGAGCGGGAGGCCATGTTCGACCGCATCGCCGACTGGTGCGACGCCTGGTCGGTGGGCCACGCCAGCGAGGAGGAGTGCGACGAGCTCGGCATGTCCGAGGCGCAGCGACTGGCGGCGCGCAGGGCCCTCGACGGGCTCGGCTTGCCCGCCGACCGGGTCCTGCTCGACGGCAACTGGGACTTCGTCGGCGAGGGCACCAGCGAGCTGCTGGTCAAGGGCGACGCGCGCTGCCTGTCCATCGCGGCGGCGTCCATCCTGGCCAAGGTCACCAGGGACCGGATCATGCGGGCGGAGGCCGAGCACCACCCCTACTGGCACTTCGAGCTCAACAAGGGCTACCCGTGCCCCAAGCACAAGGTGGCGCTCCGGGGCGTCGGCCCGTCCGCCATCCACCGCCGAAGCTGGGTGTTCATGGACCACCTCTCCTGGCGGGGCCTCCCGCGGCTGGTGCCGCCGCCGCCCATCGATCCGGCCCTTCGCAACCAGCCGTCCCTCTTCTGATGACCGAGCTGCCGGACGATCTCCGGCGCGAGGTGCGACGGACCCTGGAGGACCTGCGGGCGGCGCAGCTGGCGGCCACTGCCTGGCCCGCCGTGGCCGGCGATCTCGGGCGACTGGCCGTGGGGGTCGAGCGGGCCGACGCCGGCGTGGTGAGCGCCGCCCTGGTGCCGATCGGCCAGGCCACCTTCGAGGGGAAGGTGCGCGGGCGGCTGGCCGGCGCCGATCGGCCGGCGGCCCTCGTGATCGCCACCAAGCCGACCAGCGCCCTGCCCGCCGTCGGCGCCGGCAGCGCCTTCGTGCTCGTGCTCATCGGGTACCTGCTCGGGGGCTGGCTGGTGGCCGCTCTGGCGGGGGTCTTCGCCCTGTTCATCTTCGGCGTCGCCCTCGCCGGCACCCGCACCACCAAGGACCGCGTCGACCAGCGCCGGAGCCGGGGCCTGGCCCCGAGCATGGAGCCCACCGAGCCGGCGCCGACGGTGGTGGCCGATGCCATCGAGCGCATCGAGGCCCTCCTCTGAGGTCGTCGGCCACCTCTTGACCGCACGGTCAGGTATGTGCTTCGCTCCCCGACGATGACGACCGTCGACCACGACCGGGACGCCGTGCGGGAGCGGTACCGCCTCGAGCGGGACAAGCGCCTCCGGGCCGACGGCAACGAGCAGTACGTGGAGATGGCGGGGCAGTACGCCCACTACCTCGACGACCCGTACGTGGCCCCGGTCGACCGTGAGCCCCTCACCGACGAGGTCACTGTGGCGCTGATCGGCGGTGGCTTCGCCGGGTTGATCACCGGGGCGCGCCTCGTGCAGGCCGGCATCACCGACCTCCGGGTGATCGAGAAGGGGGGCGACGTCGGCGGCACCTGGTACTGGAACCGCTACCCCGGCGCCCAGTGCGACGTGGAGTCCTACGTCTACCTCCCGCTGCTGGAGGAGACGGGCTACGTCCCCACCGAGAAGTACGCCCATGCTCCGGAGATCCAGGGGCACTGCCGGCGCATCGCATCCCACTTCGGGCTCTACGACAACGCCTGCTTCAGCACCCAGGTGACGTCGGTGGTGTGGGACGACGATGCGTCCCGCTGGATCATCCACACCAACCGGGGCGACGCCATGCGGGCCCGGTTCGTGGTGATGGGGAACGGCCCGCTGCACCGGCCCAAGCTCCCGGGGATCCCCGGCATCGAGTCCTTTGCCGGTAAGACGTTCCACACCAGCCGATGGGACTACGACTACACGGGCGTGACTCGAGCGGCGGTCTCGACCAGCTGGCCGACAAGCGGGTGGGGATCATCGGCACCGGCGCCACCGCCGTCCAGTGCGTGCCCCACCTGGCCCGGGCCTGCCAGGAGCTCTACGTCTTCCAGCGCACACCGTCGTCCGTCGACACCCGCGGGAGCCGGCCCACCGATCCCGACTGGGCCGGTGCCCTCGAGCCCGGCTGGCAGGAGCAGCGGATCGCCAGCTTCACCGCGCTGACCTCGGGTGGCCTGGCCTCCGAGGACCTCGTGATGGATGGACGGACGTCTTCCGCCGGGTCGTGGCCATCCTCGCCGAGACCCGTGTCATCACGCCGCAGGGCATCGCCGAGGCGCTGGAGGAATCCGACTTCGCATCACGGAGACGGCCGTGGTCGTGGGCGGCATCGAGTACGAGCTCGACTGCCTCATCTTCGCCACCGGCTTCGAGGTGGGCACGGCTCACACCCGCCGGTCGGGCTACGACCTCACGGGACGCGACGGTGAGACGCTGTCCGAGCGCTGGGCGGAGGGCATGCGGTCGATGCACGGCATGCACGTGCACGGGTTCCCCAACGCCTTCATCATCGGCTTCGGCCAGGGCGGCTTCACGGCCAGCTTCCCCCACCTGCTCGAGGAGTGCTCGAAGCAGATCGTCCACATCCTCGCCGCTTCGACCGAGCGAGGCGCGCAGCAGGTGGAGGTGACGGCCGAGGCCGAGGCCGCCTGGGTGCGGGAGATCGTCGACAACCCGCCCACCTTCGGCGGGTTCGGCAACACCAGGGACTGCACGCCCGGCTACTACAACAACGAGGGGCAGCAGCACCCGCACGCCGCTCAAGGCGGCTTCTACGGCGCCGGCGCGCTGGCCTTCTTCCAGCTCCTCGCCGACTGGCGGTCCGCCGGCGATCTCGAAGGGCTGGAGCTGCGGCTCAGTTCTTGAGCGTGTCCTTGAACGGGCTCTTCGAGTCGATGCCGGGGTCCTTGGGGAGGCCGAGCACCCGCTCGCCGACGATGTTGCGCAGCACCTCGTCGGAGCCGCCGGCGATGCGCATGCCGGGCGTGCCGCAGATGAACTGCGACCAGGCGAAGGTGCCCCACTCGCCCGAGTTGGCGGCGATGCGCGGCCCGAGCACCGAGGCGACGAACTCACCTGTGCGCTGCATGTTGGTTGTCAGCGCCATCTTGGCGATCGACATCTCGGGGCCGGGCAGCTGGCCCGCCTTGATCTTGTCGAGGGCGCGCTGGTTGGTGAACTTGGCGACCTGGTAGCCGATGTAGACCTCCATGAGGCGGTCGCGGTGCACGGCGCTCTCGCCGAGGCCGAAGTGGTGGAGCATCTGCGCCAGACGGCTGACGTTGGCCACGCCCATGCCGCCGCCACCGCCACCGGCGCCGATGGAGGAGCGCTCGTTCATCAGCGTGGTGAGGGCCACAGCCCAGCCCTGGTTGACGTCGCCGAGGCGGTGGTCGTCGGGCACTCGCACCTCGTTGAAGAACACCTCGTTGAACGAGGCGCCGCCGGTCATCTGGCGCAGCGGCCGCACCTCCACGCCAGGTGCCTTCATGTCCACGATGAAGCCGGTGAGCCCCTTGTGCTTGGGCAGGTCAGGGTCGGTACGGCAGATGATCTCGCCGATGTCGGCGTACTGGGCGCCCGAGGTCCACACCTTCTGGCCGGTGATGAGCCACTCCTCGCCGTCCCGTTCGGCCTTGCACTGCAGGCCGGCGAGGTCCGACCCGGCGCCGGGCTCGCTGAAGAGCTGGCAGCCCACCAGATCGGCCCGGTACATGGCGGGCAGGTACTTGGCCTTCACGTGGTCCTGAGCGTGGTCCTTGATGGTGGGGGCCACCATGCCGAGGCCGATGCCGAAGAACCCCTGGCCGGGCACGTCGTACTGGCCCTCCAGGCCGTTGTAGGTGCGCTCGTAGCTGCCCGGCAGCTCTCGGCCGCCGTACTCCTTGGCGCCGGTGATGTAGCCGAGACCGGCGTCGTACTTCTTGGCCCGCCATGCCTTGGCCTCGGCGAGGTCGGCCTGCTCCTTGGCCCGGTCGACCTCCTCGAACATGGCGACGTCGTCGTCGCCCTCGCCCCACACGAACTTCTTGTCGCCCTCGTCACGCTTCGGCTTGGCGTTGGCGTCGAGAAACGCCCGCACCTCGGTCTCGAACTCTTCGACGGTGGGCTGATCGGCCATGAGTGGGTCCCCCTGAGGCGCTTGACGCAAGACTTGACTGTCCGGTCAAGGTAGCCCGCTGGGTAGGTTCGAAGCCATGCCGACCCGTCGATGGACCCTTGCACTCGTCGTCTGGACGCTGCTGGTGTGGACGACCCGGATCGGCAACATCTGGGGCGACGCCGACCTCACCGATGGCGAGAAGTGGGGCCGCACCGCCCTGGCGCTGTCCTTCACCGCATTGGCGGTAGCGGCCGCCGTCGCCCTGTGGCGGCGGCCGCCGTGGCGCCGGTCCGCCGTGCTGGCCCTGGCCGGCTGGACCATCGCGGTCTGGGCGTTCCGGTCCGTCGGCATCGCCACCGGCGACCACGAGGCCGCCTTCATCGCCGTCCACCTCGTGCTTGCCGTCGTCTCGGTGGCGCTGTCGGTGCTCGCCCTCCGGGCGGAGGTGCCGGCACCGCAAGCTGCCGTAGGCGCTGGGCCGGCGTAGAGAGGGCAACCGAGAATCGGTGAGACCAGCGGGTCTGGCCCCACGATTCCGCTGATGGCGCTATCCGGTGTCGGGCAGCGGGCGCATGTCCGGGCCTCGGGCCCGGATCGACCGGACCGCTTTGGCGGCGGCGGCCGCCACGGACGCTCGGTCGGCTTCGGTGAAGCTGCACTGGCCATCGGCATCAGGTTCGGCGACCCGCCAGCCGGTGGACTTGAGGCGGTGGCACGCCGGGCAGAACCGCTTGCCGGCCTCCAACCGCGTGGTGTGGGTCGAGGCCCAGTCCTCGAAGTGGTCGTACTCCAATCGAAGCCGATTCGAGCAGCCCTCCCGGGCGCAGACCGGATCCTGCCACTGGAGGGCGGTGCGCTGGGCGGCGGTGAAGCGACGACCCAGGTGGACGACTCGCTGCACCTCCTCGCCCTTGGTGAGCACGGCGGCGAGGAAGGCATGGTCCATCCACTCCCGGACGGTGGCCACGGGCACCGGCCCGACGCCGGCGATCTCGCAGGTCTCACCGTCGACCGGGTGCCCCCGCAGCAGGGCGGCGTGATCGACCCGGACGATGATCTTGGCGTCCGCGCCACCGGGAGCAACGGACCCACCGCCGGCGCCGGTGAGGAGCTGGCTGGCGGCGTCGAAGGCGTAGGCCTCGGATGGCTCGCGCCGCCCCTCGGCCCGGGCGGTGCGGAAGGTCTGGTCGGCCCGATGTCGGATGGCGTTGTCGAGCCGGGCGATGGTGGCCAGCGGGCCGCTCATGTGGAGGTGCCCGGTGATGCCGTCGGCGTCGGTCCAGGTTCGGCACGATCGCTTGGCGTGGGCTCGCCGTCGGGCGGCGTCGGGATCCTTTTCGGCGTTGACTCGGGTGCGGCGGCACTCGTCCTGCAGCTCGCGCAGCGTCTTGGCCTTGGCGTGCTCGAGGAGCCGCCGCTCGGCGCCCGGGTCGGCAGCCCCTGCCCCGGCGATGGCCTCGACCTGCTTGGCCGACAGCTCGCCACGGGTGACGGCGCCGGCCACCGCTGGGAGCTGCTCGATCTGGCGGCCGGTGTCCACGAGGCGGCCACCGTCGGCGGTCGAGATCCCGGTCTTCCGGGCGAGCCAGTCCTCGGGCGACCGATCGCCATCGCCCCGCCAGACCTCGGACTGGGCGACCTTGGCCGCCGCTCGCGTCTTGAGCCCGTGGCCCAGTCGCTCGATGGTGTCGCCCAGCCCGACGAGCTGCTTGAGCGAAGCCGGGAGCAGGAGACCGAGGTCGAGGCCAGCGAGGAGCACGCGGAGCCGCTCCGTCGCCTCTCGAACCTCGGCCGGGTCCTCTTCTACGAACATGTGTTCGACTCTACCAGACAACGTCAGACATGCAAGGGGAGTTCAAGAAAGCTACTGAAACAACAACAAAAATGCCCGCAACTACCACATCCGCCTCAGCAGCAACAGGAAGACACCGTCGGATAGCGTCGTATCGTGTCCTGGCCAACGCTGCACACAGAGCGGCTCGTGCTGCGGCCCCTCGTCGCCGACGACCTCGCCGCCCTGGTCGATCTCCACGCCCAGGAAGCCTTCTGGCGCTACCCCTTCCGTCGGGGGTGGTCGCGCGACGAGACCCAGGCGTTCCTCGAGCGCACCCGGCAGCGGTACACGGACCCGGGGATGG
>JBDSUN010000025.1:0-11300 GCA_039927735.1 Acidimicrobiales bacterium
AGACCGCTTCTCGGCCCGACCTCGAGTCAGCCGCATGAGCCTGACCGGCCTCCGAAACCGGCCGCTCAGATCCCCCCAGAGGCCCGCCGACCAGGCGGGTGGTAGGAACCCCCCGACGATCAGACCCTCAGAACGATCGCCGAGCACCCCACACCCAACCCGTCCGCCGAAACGGGGGAAGCTCAACCTGACGGCTGGTGCGAGCACGAACTCGCCTCCTGGAAGCTGATCCTCGACGCCCTGGTCTGAGACCTACCTTTCAGATGTCGCGTTCGAGGAGAGAGGACCAGGGATGTTCAAGCAGCTCACGCTCGCTGATGGCCGGCGCCTCGAGTATCGGGCCTCGGGGCCCGAAGGCGGGGTGCCTGTGGTCTTTCACCACGGCACGCCGGGGGCGGCGACACCGTTCCGGGCCTTCGAGCGGGCCGCTCACGTCCGCGGGATGCGGATCGTGACGTTCTCACGGGCGGGCTACGGCGGGTCGTCGAGGAAGGCGGCGCGTTCTGTGGTTGACGTCGTGGCTGACGTCGATGAGTTGCTTGACGAGATCGCAGCCACCGAGTGCTTCGTCGCCGGCTGGTCGGGTGGAGGCCCCCACGCGTTGGCCTGCGCTGCTCGCCTGGCCCGGACCCGCGGTGCGCTCGTGATCGCCGGAGTGGCGCCATACGAGGCCGACGGCCTCGACTGGATGGCAGGGATGGGCGACGACAACGTCGCGGAGTTTGGCGCTGCGCTCGAAGGTCCCGACGTGCTGGCGCCCTTCCTTGAGTCAGTTGCCCCGCAGTTGCGGGACGTGACCGTGGCAGGCATCGTCGAGTCGCTCGCGTCGCTGCTGCCTCCCGTTGACGTCGCAGTCCTGACCGACGAGTTCGGCCAGGACATGGCCGCCTCGTTCCACGAAGCCCTGCGCGTCGGCATCGACGGATGGATGGACGATGACCTGGCCTTCGCGAAGCCCTGGGGGTTCGCGCTCGACGAGATCAACGTACCGGTCACTCTCTGGCAGGGCTCGGATGACCTGATGGTCCCCTTCGCCCACGGGGAGTGGCTCGCAACGCACGTCCCCAAAGTCGATGCGCACCTCATCCCAGGTGAGGGTCACCTGTCAATCGCCCTAGGAGCCCTTGACCAGATGTTCGACGCGCTCAGACAAAGCGGGTAGAAGAGCTCCAATCACCCGCCCCAGGAACGCGACCATCACCCAATCAGGACCGAACGGCGCTTCGAGAGCGGTTCCCAGCGACATCGGAGCGTTCGGGGGTGATTGTCTGGGACACGCGGCAGTGGATCTTGAGGCGATCGTGGTCGGCCTCGACACGCTTGTTGGCGTACGGGCTGATGTTGAGTAGCAGCGGTGAGCGGCTCCCGTTGCATGATCGGGGCAAGGTCCTGACCCAGGCGTGCTGATGCTCGCCGGCGGCGGTGCAGCCTGTTGGGACATCGAACACCTGCGAGCCCAGGAGAGCGGCCATCAGCCGGGTCCGCTGCGACGGGGACTGCTGGGTACCAGCGTTGCGCCAAGACGGCGACGACCGGCCCGGCGCCCCGGTCGCCGAGCTCAACGACCACCTCGACCTGTCCGACGGGCCCGAAGGGACCCGGCTGATCGTGCGCCGCGAACCGCTGCATCCGCCCAGCACAGCCTGTTCCCCTCCACCATGTTCCGCTACTGGGGCCACTACACGACACCGCCCGCGACCCTGTCGATCTCGATGTCCACATGCGCACCCACGCGCACGTCGAGGACCACATCCGACAGCTCAACGACTCCGGGGCGCAACGGTTCCCTTTAACCCGGAAGCCATAGGCCATTTCGCACACCGCTCGGTGAGGTACGAGTCCTTCTCGCGTGCAACCCCTGGATCGACTAGGTTTTCACGTCAGCCTGGTCAGTTGCAGCTGTACCGGGGTCACGGGGACGAGCCTGGTATGGGCCAGCGACTGAGAGCTGTGGTGTCCGCAAGGTTGGGGCGGTGTCCCGCAGCAGGGCAGCGTCGGCTCGCTATCCCGGTCCTTGTCGTGGCGGGGCTATTGGCCTTGGGGAGCTGTGTGGCCGATGTGGCACCGGTGATCGGGACGGCCGTTGCGGGCAATGGTCAGGCAACGGTGTCGTGGTCGGCCCCGATTGATGACAACGGCCTGTTGATCCAGGCCTACGTGGTGATCCCCTTCATCGGGTCGGTCGCTCAGCCGCCGGTCAGGTTCAACTCGGCGGCTACCACGCAAACGGTCAGTGGTCTCACCAATGGCGTCACCTATCGATTCGCGGTGTACGGCGTGAACCAGCTTGGCAACGACTCCGCACGGTCGGCGCAATCGGACGCGGTGACCCCCGCGGTGCCGGCCACCGCCACCGCCGTCAGCGCCGGGATTAGTCATTCGTGCGGGTTGTTGACCGGCGGGACCCTCAGGTGCTGGGGCGCCAACTCCAACGGGGAGCTCGGGAACGGGACCACCACCTTCTCCGAGCCCACACCGGTGACGGTCAACGGGATCAGCACCGCCTCCGCCATCAGCGGCGGCTTCCATCATTCATGCGCGTTGTTGACCGGCGGGACCCTCAGGTGCTGGGGCCGCAACGTCGACGGGGAGCTCGGGAACGGGACCAACACCGACTCGTCGACACCGGTGACGGTCACCGGGATCAGCACCGCCACGGCCATCAGCAGCGACAGCGAGCATGCATGCGCGTTGTTGAGCGGCGGGACCCTCAAGTGCTGGGGCAACAACTTCAGCGGGCAGCTGGGGAATGGGACCACCACCGACTCGTCGACACCGGTGCCGGTGGTGGGCCTCTAGACCGTCGGTTGGCCTGCTCGGCGGATGATCCCAGGCCTCGCTCCATCCCGTTCAATCACCGGCAGCCGTCTACCCGATGGCGGGCGAGGCCCCGCGTGGTGGGCGGGCCGAGTCGCGTTTGGGTAGGTCGTGCCCCATGTGGTGGTGTACGTCCCGACCACACCGTCGACGCAGCGACGCGATGGTCGAGACGGCCGACTTCGCCGTGTATCCGCCGGTACCCCCACGTCTTCTCGCACCCGACGCCATCCCCATCGCTGTCCAAGCCGTACGGGTCGCCCTGATCGATGGAAACGGGGCCGTCGAGGTAGCGAGGCCCGTTCGCTAAGCCACTGGCGGCTTGCGGTAGGGCTTCGTTACGCCGCTCTGACCAGGGGCTGCGCTGGCAGCGGGAGCACGGTGGGCGCTGGCGGGTGGGTACTGTCGGGCGCGTGGTGGAGGTCGCCAAGACTCGTTACGCCAGGAACGGCGATGTCCACTTGGCCTACCAGGTTCTGGGCGATGGCCCGTTGGATCTTCTCCTTCTCGTTGCGGAGTTCATTCCTACCGATGCGTGGGACGAGCAGCCGCTGCTCGCCCGAGCGGTGCGGCGGCTGGCGTCATTCAGCAGGCTCATCCGCTGTGACCGGCGCGGTATCGGGCTGTCTGATCCGATTACCCCGGCGACGCCGCCGACACTGGAACAGTGGATGGAGGACGCGCTCGCGGTGCTCGATGCCGTCGGATCTGAGCGATGTGCGGTCATGGCGACCAACGACGCTGGGCCGCTGGGTGTGCTGCTTGCTGCGGCCCATCCTGAGCGTGTGAGCGGCCTGGTCCTGGTCAACTCGTTCGCACGCGGCACGCAGGCGTCGGACTACCCGTGGGGGTGGCCTGAGGACCTCGTCGGCAAGATGGCGAAGGACACTGTCGACCCGTCCGACGACATCGGGTGGGGTTTGGACTTCGTGGCGCCGTCGATGGCGGGTAACGAGCCTTTCCGGAAGTGGTTGGAGCGGGCGGGCAACCGCGGCGCGAGTCCGGCCACGGCGCGTGCCCTGCTCGAGGTGTACCTGCGTAGCGACGTTCGTGCCATCCTCGGCGCGATCGATGTTCCGACGCTCGTCGTGCACCGTGTGGATGATCTGGCCAACAACGTCGAGAACGGCCGCTACCTCGCCCGACACATCTCCGACGCACGGCTCGTCGAGCTTCCGGGCGTCGATGACTTCTTCTGGGTCGGCGATGCCGATGCGGTGCTCGACGAGGTGGAGGGGTTCCTCACCGGCATCCGCCGCCGCCCTGACGTTGAGCGCGTGTTGGCGACGGTGCTCTTCACCGACATCGTCGGCTCGACCGAGCGGGCCTCGACTCTGGGCGACCTGCGTTGGCGTCAACTGCTCGATGACCACGACCGGGTGACAGCGCAGCACATTGATCGCTGCCGTGGGCGCGTCGTCAAGTCAACCGGCGACGGGGTGCTCGCCACCTTCGATGCCCCGGGACGCGCCGTCGCCTGCGCTCTGGATCTCCGCGCCGCGCTGCGACCGCTCGACGTGCAGATCAGGGTCGGGCTGCACACCGGTGAGGTCGAGTCGCGCGAGGGTGACATCGGAGGCATCGCGGTACACATCGCGGCCCGTATCCAAGCCCTCGCCGAACCGAACCAGATTCTGGTGTCCCGCACGATCACCGACCTCGTAGCGGGATCCGGGATCGCCTTCGCCGACTGTGGCATGCACCGGCTCAAGGGCGTGGACGCTGAGTGGCAGCTCTTCGCCGTCGACGCTTGACCAACGACCGCGCCGAGGCGGTCGGCAACATCGAGCATCGCTTCATTCGCCCTACCGCCCCAGACCAACGGCAGAGCCGAACGCTGCAAGCGCAGCATGCTCGACGAGTGGGCTTACGTCCGGCCCTGCGCCTTCGGAGCAGAACGAGCAGCCGCCTTCGGCGGCTTCCTCCATCTCTACAATCACGACGCGCCCACAGCGCCCTCGGCGGCAGCCACCCATCTCCGGTGTCAGCGACCTACTGGGTCGCTACAACTAGGACGCCCGGCAGAGCCGCCCTGGGATCTTGTCGCGCAACTCACGCTGGACAGCTCGAGGATTGGTGAACTTCGACTCGGGCATGGCTGAACTTCCCTCCACTGGTCTTCCCGCTAACCCGACCTTCTGCCTGGTGTCGGTTGGTTGCATCGACTTGTGGGTCATCGGGTGTGCGGCGGGTAGATCGACAGGGTGAGCTGGTTGGTGTCGGCCACGTCGTAGACGTCGCAGCGCGTGGTCACGAAGAGGAGACCGACGTAGGGCCAGTCGACGGGGGCCGGTAGGTGCTGGCTGTAGTTCGGGCTCATATCGGGCGGGTCGAAGCCGAGCTCGGAGAGTCGGGCCTCGCCTCGATCGCTGATGTAGGCGCCGCCGAGGAGGAAGTCGTTCGATACGGCCTCGATCCAGACGCCGTCGGTGGCGTCCACGATGCATTGCACGTACTTGTTCTGGTTGGTGTCGGACACGTTGAGCACAACGTTGTGCTGGCCGGGCGCGGCGGCGAGGCGTTCCAGCCGGCGGCCAGCGCCACGGCGATGACCTCGAAACCACCGCCGCTGAGCGCGGTGATGGCGGAGGACTCGCGGGTGGTGCCCGGTGGTCCCTCGAAGTTCCCGGTCGGTGCTTCGTCGATGGTCATGGCCGCTGCTCCTTGACTCGTCCGGCTTCGTCTCCGATATGGGTCAGGTGTGCCCGCTCATGTGACGTGATCCTCCATGGTCCGGGTGCGGCAGGCCGTTCTGCAGGGACCCACCCACGGCGAGCTGGGTGAGCTCCGGCGGGAACCGGAACCCCAGAACGCTGACGGCGTTGTTACAACCCGACCGGAGGACCGATGGCGCTGCAGCACCCGGGTCTCGCCGCCCCGACCTGCGCCGCAGCTGGCACTGCCGTGGTGACCAGGCGGTCAGGCCGGGCATGGGCCGACGTCTCGGACCGGAGCGAGCAGCCACTGCCGGCATCTTCACTGACCCGTGAGGGCACGGTGCCCGGGTGGTTCAGGTCGGCGACTGGTTGCCAGCGCGTGGAAGGTTCGACGGATCCGGGCCTCGACCTCGTGCGGCGAGGTTGGCCCATCGAAGTCGATCAGTGCCCATGCCTTGGGTGTGGATGGTCGTTGCGGGTTCCGGGACACGATGGTGGTGCCGTCCTCGAGGGTCCGGCAGGGGATGACCAGATGGTGGTACCCGATCTTCAGGAAGCGTGCGGTGATGCGCAGCAGCGGGTAAGGGCCGCCGCGGTGCACCGGACTCCATCGCCAACCTCGAGCCATGCGCTCCACATACACCTGCCGCTCATGCTCGGTCGCGGCGGCGACAGCCGCAGCCACCGCCTGTAGCGAGGAGATCACCACTATCGACCGGGCCAGCACGGCACGTTGGTGATCCGGTTCCGTGTCACAATCTGTCACCGTTGGGTCCTCATCGAACCTGGCGTTCGCACCGTGCCCTCCGGGCCGGTTGCGGGACCGTCGCAGGGCCAGGCCCCTCGGGTCGCTCTTGATGTGGTGGCCTCACGTTACCGTCCAGGGATCTGTTGCGTTGATCGGTGAGGTTGCGCGATCGGGTGTCAACGCGCTCGGGGCGGGGAGTCAGAACGTGGCGGCGAGTTCGTCGAATCCTGCTGCGAGGCGGAGGTGGTTGGTGGTTGCGTGGGCGCCGAGTTCGTCGTGACTGCGTCGGAGGTTTTGACGAAGGCGTGTCCCGTGATGACTGCGCTGGCGGTGCGGTCCTGTTTGAGTTGGCGCATGGGCCGAAGCCGGCCTTTGAAGTCGGGCCGTCCTCGCTGGCGCAGCAACGTCGTGGACGTATCGGAGGCGCTGTGCGTTAACCGGGCTCTCGTCTTCGGCGCCGACAAGGCCGCCATCGCATGTGAGGAAGATGTCGATGTTGCCGCACCGCCGGTCGACGACCTGGATCGGGAACACCAGCGTCGACGGTCTCGTCCGCGTCCTCAGGCGTATTGCCACGGCGGCTGACCCGGTGCTCACCGAGCCGGGTCGTCGCCGGGACCCAGACGGACCGCGCCTCCGTGCAGCGCTACCGAGGAGCTCGGCGACCGTGTGAGCGACGCGCCGGCGGGGATCACAACCTGAACCGCCGCCGCCGCCTTCCTTTGCCGACCAGAAGACCGACAGCGATGCATCACCCCCTCGCCGCCCCGACCCGGTCGTTGAGCGCCGCAACTTGGGCGCCAGGCGACGGCGCTAGTGGTCGTCGGGTTGTGCGCGGCGACAGTTCACGCACCGTCAGGGACCATCCACCACTTGACCGCTCAGGATGGACACCCTCGGGTAGGACCCCTCGAGACCCCCCCCAGGTCGGTCTCGTCGCCCTCATTGGAGGTGCGGGCAGGTGCTTGGTCAAGCCCCCCGGACTGACGAGAAAGGAACACAGGTCCTATGGCCGAACGTGAAGAACCTAAGTTCCCGAGAAGGAAGCGCAGGACAAAGGCGCAACAGCGCGCAAGCCGGGCGAACGGCAAGAAGTCCAGAGGGCGATCCACCTTGAACGACAAGAAGCGGGTGAGCCTGAACGCGGTGCGGCACGGCGGGTACTCCGACCGCCACATCATCCACGCCGGCGTGTTCGCGGAGGACGCCGGTGAGTATGAGCGGGGCCTGGCCGCCTTCCTGGGCGCCGTGCGACCCCTCAATGCTGCCGCTGAGCAGTGCGCGGTGCGGGTCTTCAACGAGTTGCGCAAGCTCGACCGCGTTGACCAGTTCGAAGCACGAGGCATCGAACATGCCGGCAAGATGCCCGACGTCGACCCCGACCTCGACCTCAAGGTGGAGCTGGCGACCATCCGGGTCAACAGGGCAGCCGACGACCTCATTATGTGGGAGGACCTGCTCGACCATTACGAAGCCGACACCCTTGACCCGGTGGACCGGGACATCTTGCTGGCCCTCGCCAGAGCTCACACAGATGGGGACCTGGATGAGACGGTGGCAGGGGTCGATGGCCCCGACGTCGACGCCTCGCGGTTGGCTGAGTCACAGGCTGCGATCATGACTTCGTTGACCTTCCAGTTCGGGTCGGTGTCCGCCGCAATCGAGCAGAGAATCAGGGTGACCAGGCGACAGCTGCGGTCCGTCGAGGCCGAACTGGAAGCAATCCACGTGCCTCTGAGCGAGGAGGACTCTGCCGCGATGGCCGGCGCGGCCCTCGTCGAAGGAGGGTTCTTCGAGCGGCTGTCCAGGCCCCGCTCCACGATCGCCAAGACCCTCCGACAAGCATGGGAACAGTTCGCGTCCTTCCAAGACCTCGGGCCCCCGCCCACCGACAGCTAGGGGGTGCCTTGTTGTTGAACTCGCCGAGGCTGAGCGCCCGTCCGTGGAGGCCCAGCAGGCGCTCTAGCTGGGCAAAGACCGATTCGGTTGTGTTGCGTTGTGGTCAAGCGCTGGCCTACTGCGGTGTGTTCGTGTACCTGGCCGGTTCAGCGCTGGCGTCCGCCGCCACGGTGGCGATGGGCACGCCCCCGTCCACCGCGCTGATCGACAGCGCCAGGGCGGCGGTGTAGCAGAAGTCGACGACCCAGATGGAGCCCTCGCTGTCGAGAATCACGTTCCCGCTCCGCAGGCGACGTCCGGACCCCGCCGGTCATGGCGGCATTGAAGATCGTGGTGCTGTCTTGGGCGTCGGGTTCGGACTCGGCCATGGGGGTACGCAGAAGCGACTATGCGACTCAGCAGAGGCGCAAAGTGAGCACGGAGGCTGTCGACACGCCAATTCCGGGCGTCGACAGCCTCGGCCTCCCGTCACCAGATACTTGTCCGCTGCGCGGAGAGGCCCATCCGGGGCGCCACGCTGTCCTCCTCGTCGAGAGGCGTGGGCCGGGCGTTGTAGGTAGGGTCTGCCATTCGACACCCCGGAGAGGGGACATCGATGGGCGATGTGCCGCACCAGACCGACGAAGCGTCGCCTGCGTTCGTCACCAACTGCCTGCGTGATGCGGGTGTGCTCGGCACCGATTCGTCGGTGGCGGAGATCGTCCACGAGCCGATCGGCGTCGGCGCCGGCATCGTCGGCCAGCTCGCCCGGCTGTCGCTCCGCTACGACGGCGAGGCACTCGGCGCGCCGGGCTCGGTCGTGTTGAAGCTACCGAGCCACCTCACCGAAAACCGAGCGCAGGGCGATCACTTCAACTTCTACGAGCGCGAGGGCCGCTTCTATCAGCACCTCGCCGACAAGCTGCCGACGCGCACTGCCGGCTGCTACTGGAACCTCGTCGACCCTGACGCCAATCGCTTCGGTCTGCTCCTCGAGGACCTCGGCCACTGCACCAGCATCAGCCAGGTCGCCGGGGTCGGGGCGGACCGGGCCCGCCAGGCGTTGGTCTCGCTCGCCGGCCTCCACACGGAGCTGTGGGAGTCGCCTGCCGTCGATGCCTTCACCTGGCTGCCCCGCTTCGACGGCCCCATCAACCTCAGCGCCGGCCCGGGCTACCGCCAGGCGTGGGAACCGTTCCTGGCCAAGTTCGGCGACTTCCTCCCCGACGGCAGCGTCGCCCTCGGAGCGCGCATCCAGGCCGGCTGGGAGGATCTCATGTCGGCGTGCCAGGCGTCATCGCCGGTGACCGTGTTCCACGGGGACTTCCGCATCGACAACCTGCTCTTCGACGACACCGCTG
This sequence comes from Acidimicrobiales bacterium, assembly GCA_039927735.1. Lineage (GTDB taxonomy): Bacteria > Actinomycetota > Acidimicrobiia > Acidimicrobiales > VFJN01 > VFJN01. Next base: position 9,462 of record JBDSUN010000025.1, read on the forward strand.
CGCCGGGTGACCAGGTCGCCGTGCTCGACTGGCAGATCGCAGGGTCGGGTCCGGGCGTGTTCGACGCCGCGTACCTCCTGAGCGGCTCGATGGCGGTCGACGAGCGCCGGGTCTGCGAGAAGGACGTCGTGCGGGCATGGCACGACGCCCTCGGCCGGTCTGACTACCGCTTCGAAGATGCCTGGACCGAGTACCGACGCAACCTGCTCGTCACGACGGTCTACGCCGTCATCGCTGGCGCGCAGTTCGACCTGGCCAACGAACGCGGCCGGGAGCTCATCGAGGGCATGGCCGTGCGATCGTTCACCGCGTGTCTCGACCTCGACGCCGTGGCGCTCGCGTAACGCTGCCGGCACCTCCACCTGCAACCCGCAGTCGCAAGGAGGGGCTCTGTTGCGTCGAGGGATCGGGGGTGCGATCGAGCCGCAGACAGATCCGGCCTGGGTGCGTTAGATAGCTAGATGGCGAGGGCGAGCTCGTCGAAGGCGATGGGCGGTGGCGTGGGTGCCGTGTTCGTAGTGGCCCCGGCGGATATTCTGGATGAACGCGTGACCTTCGATGATCACGCTGGACGTCCGGGGACGTTTGAGGCCGCGCATGGGTCGAAGCCGGGCCGTGAGGCGACCATGGTCAGCTCCACACCGTTGTTGGCATACTGGGCGGCACCATGGTCTCGGACAAGTCGGAGTACCACTTCGTCTCCGACCCCGCCCAAGGCGCCACCGCCACGTTCGGCGTCAAGAGCGTTTCGCTCCTCGCCGTGAAGCCCGGCGCCTAGGTCGGCGTCGCGACCATCCTCAACCGCACACCACCACAAGGAGGCCAGGCGCATGGCAGCAGACGACAAGGTGATCATCGGCCAGACCAACGGTTCCGCCGACCCTGAATCGGTGCTCATCGGGTACCTCATGGGCGTGGAGGCGCTCCGCAAGGGCAAGCAGGTCCTCCTGTGGCTCACCAAGGACGGCGTGCACCTGGCGACACCCGGCTACGTCGACACGATCAACGTCCCCAACGCACCGTCGGTGTTGGAACTCCACAAGGAGTTCGTCGACGCCGGGGGCCGCATCTACGCCTGCCCGGTGTGCCTTAAGACACGAGGCCTCACCGACTCGCCGCTGATCGACGGCGCCGAGGCCAAGGGAGCGCCGTCTGTCTTCGAGTTCGCCGAGGGCGGCGCACTGACGTTCAACTACTAGGTTCGACGTCTCGTTCAAAGGCCCTGTTGCGAGGGCGGTCCGGGACCCCTTCAATGGGCTCGAACGGATCGGGATCGATGAGATCTCCTACCGGCGTGGCCACAAGTATCTGATGGTCGTCGTCGACCACGACACCGGACGGCTGGTGTGGACCAAAGCCGGCCATGACCGGGCCACCCTCCAGGAGTTCTTCGACCTCCTGGGGCGCGGGCGGGCCGCCAAGATCCCCTTGGTCAGCGCGGATGCGGCCGGGTGGATTGGTTACCTGCGCCACCACCGCCTGCCCCAACGCCACGTTGTGCCTCGACCCGTTCCACCTCGTCCGGTGGGCTGGCCAGGCGCTCGACGTCGTGCGCCGCTGGGTCTGGAACCTGCTGCGCCGCTTGGGCATGGGCGACCGGGCCCGCCACTTGAAGGGCTGCCGCTACGCGCTCTGGAAGGACCCCGAGGACCTCACCGACCGCCATGCTGCCAAGCTGGCCTGGATCGCCCGCCACAACCACCAGCTCTACAGGGCCTACCTGTGAAAGAGCAGCTCCGGCTCGTGTTCCCAACACCGAGGCGCTGCGGCCGAAGCCATGCTCGAAGCCTGGCTCGCCTGGGCCCGTCGATCCCAGATCCCCGCGTTCGTCGAGCTCTA
>JBDSUN010000026.1:0-3571 GCA_039927735.1 Acidimicrobiales bacterium
CGAGGGCGAGCGCGGCGTCCTCATCCTCATCGTCGAGGCCGTGGCCCATGCCCGATTCATCGGCGGGCACCCGATGGCCGGTTCCGAGCAGGAGGGCATCGACGGCGCCGATGCCGACCTGTTCGCCGGGGCGGTGTGGGTGCTCACGCCCACGCCGGCCACCGATGACAGCCACCTGAACGTGCTGCGCTCGGTGATCCGCGATCTCGGGGCGGATGTCGTGGCGTTGACGCCGGAGCACCACGACGCGCTGGTGGCCGTCGTCTCCCACGTCCCGCACCTCACAGCCGCGTCGCTCATGCGGCTCGCCGACGACCGCGCCACCGAGCATCGGGCGCTGCTCCGACTGGCGGCCGGCGGCTTCCGGGACATGACCCGCATCGCGTCGGGGCACCCCGGCATCTGGCCCGACATCTGCGCCGAGAACCGACCAGCCATCGTTGATGTGCTCGACGGCCTGCTCGCCGCCCTCACCGAGGTGCGGGAGATCGTGGCCGACGACGACCGCAGCGGGCTCCTCGCGATGCTGGAGCAGGCGCGATCGGCTCGGGCCAACCTGCCGACCCGCCTCAGCGCGGTCGGGGACCTGTGCGAGGTGCGCGTCCCGGTGCCCGACCGGGCCGGCGTCTTGGCCGAGGTGACCACGCTGGCGGGGACGCTCGACGTCAACATCGCCGACCTCGAGATCGCTCACTCCAGCGAGGGCGAGCGCGGCGTCCTCATCCTCATCGTCGAGGCCCACGCCGCCGACCGTCTTCGGAGTGGGCTGGTCGATCACGGCTACCGGCCGGCCGTCACGCCCCTCGACTGATGGACGCTCCCGACCCGTTCCCGGTCGTGTCGATCGACGGACCGCTGGACGTCGTGGTCACCTTGCCCGGCTCCAAGAGCATCACCAACCGGGCGCTGGTCTGCGCGGCGCTGGCCGAGGGCACCAGCGAGCTCACCAACGCCCTCCATGCTGACGACACCGAGGCCATGGTGGAGGGCCTGCGAGAGATGGGCGTTGCCATCGAAGCGGATTGGGCGGGTGGTCGGGTGACGGTGACCGGGACGGCGGGTCGGCCGATCTGCGACGCGGCGCTCATCGATGCGCGGCTGTCGGGCACCACCAGCCGCTTCCTCCTCCCGCTGGCCGGTCTGGGCGAGGGCCTGCGCCGGGTGGACGCCGCGAACCGCATGCGCCAGCGCCCCATGGGGGAGGCCATCGAGGCGGTGCGGTCCCTCGGCGCCGTCGTGCGCGACGTCGGGGCTCCGGGCCACCTCCCCGTCGAGGTGGAGGGCGGGACGTTGGCGGGCGGCGAAGTGGCGGTGCGGGGCGACGCCTCCAGCCAGTTCCTGTCCGGGCTCCTGCTCAGCGCTCCGGCCATGCCCGCCGGCCTGACGGTGCATCTGCGGGGCGAGCTGGTGTCGCAGCCGTACGTGGCCCTCACCAGCAAGGTGATGACGGCCTTCGGCGTCAGCGTCGGGCGGCCCGATGTCCGCACCTGGTTCGTGGCTCCCCAGCCCTATCTGGCCACCCGCTACGACATCGAGCCCGATGCCAGCGCCGCCTCCTACGCCTTCGCGGCCGCGGTGCTCCTCGACGGGCGCGCCATGGTGACGGGCCTCGGCACGTCCGCCCTCCAGGGGGACCTCGCCTTCGTGGACGTGCTCGAGCGGATGGGCGCCACGGTCGAGCGCTCGGCAACTGCCACCACGGTGGTCGGCACCGGCGCCCTGCAGGGCATCGACGTCGACATGGCCCAGATCTCCGACACGGCTCAGACCCTTGCGGTGGTGGCCGCCTTCGCCGACGGCCCCACCCGCATCACCGGCATCGGGTTCATCCGAGCCAAGGAGACGGACCGCATCGGAGCCACCGTGGCGGAGCTCCGCCGGCTCGGCATCGATGCCCTCGAGGAGGCCGACGGTCTGGTCGTGCACCCGGGAACGATGCGACCCGCCACGGTGCAGACCTACGACGACCACCGGATGGCCATGGCCTTTGCGGTGGCCGGCCTGCGGGTCCCCGGCATCCAGATCGCCGATCCGGGGTGCGTGGCCAAGACCTTCCCCGGCTTCTGGCGGCTCCTCGACGAGCTGCGGAGCCCGTCGGCCGCCGGCACTATGGTCCGGCCCGCATGAGGATCATCGCCATCGACGGCCCGGCCGGCTCCGGCAAGTCCACCGTCGCCAGGGCGTTGGCGGAGCGGCTCGGCCTCGAGTACCTCGACACCGGGGCCATGTACCGGTCGGTCACCTTTGCAGCGCTGCGTCGCGGGATCGATCCGTCGGAGGTCGAGCAGGTCGCCCGGATCGTCGAGGACATCGTCATCGAGGTACGGCCCGACGGCGTGACCGTCGACGGGGTGGACGCCAGCATCGAGATCCGCGGTCCGGAGGTGGGTCGGGCGGTGAGCACCGTGGCGGCCAACCAGGCCGTGCGCGAGGAGATGCGGCGTCGTCAACGAGCGTGGGTGGCGGCCCGCCAGGGGGGCGTGCTCGAGGGGCGCGACATCGGGACGGTGGTGTTCCCGGACGCCGAGCTCAAGGTGTACCTGACCGCCGATCCTGAGGTGCGGGCCCAGCGTCGCTCCCAGGAGGTGACCGACCTGGACTACCACACCGTGGCGGCCGACCTGGCCCGACGCGACGCCCTCGACCACGAGGTGACGCCCCTGGTGGGGAGTGACGACGCCTTTGTGCTCGACACGACCGGCTTGAGCGTGGCCGACATCGTCGACGCCATCGTCTCGAGGGTGGGCGAGGATGCCTGACGCTCGCCACGGCGACGACGTCGACATCTGGACCGGCGAGCCCGGTCGCGGCACCCGGATCTCCTACGCCGCCGTCCGAGGCCTCTTCGAGCTGGTCTTCCGGCTGATGGGCCGGGTGCAGGTCGTCGGAGGCGAGAAGGTCCCCGCCACCGGCGCCTTCATCTTGGCGCCGGTGCACCGCAGCAACGTCGACTTCGCCCTCACCTCGCTCGTCACCCGGCGGCCGATGCGGTACATGGGCAAGGACTCGATCTGGAAGTCGAAGCTGCTGGGCCGCTTCGTCACCATGCTGGGCGCCTTTCCCGTCCACCGGGGGAGTGCGGACCGCGACGCGCTGCGGGCATGCACCGAGATCGTGAGCGGCGGCAGCCCGCTGGTCATGTTCCCGGAGGGCACCCGCCAGAGCGGCCCGACGGTGCAGGAGCTCTTCGACGGCACCGCCTACGTGGCCGCCAAGGCGGGGGTGCCGATCGTGCCCATGGGCATCGGGGGGAGCGAGGCCATGATGCCCAAGGGCGCGAAGCGGCTCTACCGCAGCCGGCTCGTCCTCGTCGTCGGCGACCCCATCCCGCCGCCAGCGCCCACCGAGCAGGGCCGGATGCCGCGCAGTGCCGTAGCCGCCCTCACCCAGCGGCTGGCCGGCGAGCTGCAGGAGCTGTTCGACACCGCCCAGCGACAGGCGGGCCGGTAGCTAGAAGAGCTTGGCGGCCGCGAAGACAGCCCGGACGCGGTCCTCGAAGTGCTCGAGCGGGAGGGTGTCGTAGTCGGGGTCGAAGGCCTTCTGATCCCAGGCGTCGGCGAAGCGGGAGGCA
>JBDSUN010000027.1:0-9815 GCA_039927735.1 Acidimicrobiales bacterium
AGTTCACAAACCTGGCACCGAGGCGGAAACCTGCACGAAACATGAACGAAGGATCCTGACGCCGTCCCACTCCCCTCATCTCAGGAGCTCCAATGGAAAGCGGCGACGCAGCATGGGTGATGGTCTCGGCCGCCCTCGTGCTGTTCATGACACCGGGCCTGGCCTTCTTCTACGGAGGCATGGACAGGTCCCGGAACGTCCTCAACATGTTGATGATGAACTTCTGGTGCCTGCTCATCGTGCCGATCGTGTGGGCGCTCGGCGGGTTCTCCCTGGCCCAGGTGCCGTTCGAGAACGACTTCATCGGCAACTTCGACCAGGCCTTCATGCGGGGCTTCGGCATCGGTGAGGACAACGGCGGCAGCCTGATCATCATGGTGTTCCTCGGGATGTTCGCGGTCATCACGCCCGCCCTCATCTCCGGCGCCGTGGCCGACCGGATGAAGTTCTCGGCGTGGGCGATCTTCGTCCCCGTCTGGCTCGTCCTGGTGTTCGTGCCGGTGTTCAAGTGGGTCTACGGCGGCTGGCTCGGCCAGCGTGGCTCGCTCGACTTCGCCGGTGGCACGGCCATCCACGTCAACGCCGGCATCGCCGCCCTGGCCGCGGTGCTCGTGCTCGGCAAGCGCAAGGGCTGGCCCACCGAGGGCCACCCGCCGCACTCCATGCCGCTGGTCATGCTGGGCACCGGGATCCTGTGGTTCGGGTGGTTCGGCTTCAACGCCGGCTCCGCCCTGGCCGCCAACGGCACCGCCATCCAGGCCTTCACCAACACCTTCCTGGCCGCCGCCGCCGCCGGGCTGGCGTGGGCGGTCGTCGAGCGCTTCCGCGACGGGCACTTCACCAACCTCGGCGCCGCCTCCGGCATCGTGGCCGGCCTCGTCGCCATCACCCCCGGTGCCGGCTTCGTCGCCGGCATGTCGCCCATCTACATCGGGCTCATCGCCGGTGTGGTGTGCTGCTTCGCCGTGGGCCTCAAGACCAAGGCCGGCTACGACGACGCCCTCGACGTGGTGGGCGTGCACTTCGTCGGCGGCCTGGTGGGCTCCCTGCTCATCGGGTTCTTCTCGGAGCCGGAGTACTTCGGCGGCGAGTTCAAGGCTGGCCTGTTCCACGACGGCGGCGCCAGCCTCCTGGGTGAGCAGGCCCTCGCCAACGGCGTGACGATCGTCTACTGCTTCATCGTCACCACCATCATCATGCTGGCGCTCAAGGCGACCATCGGCGTGCGGGTCTCCGACGAGGTCGAGTCCACCGGCCTCGACCTGGCCGAGCACGCCGAGACCGCCTACCACAGCGGCAGCGCCACCCTCACCGGATCCTGAAGGGAGACAACGACATGAAGCTGATCACCGCAGTCATCAAGCCCTTCAAGCTCGACGAGGTGAAGACGGCCCTGAAGGGAGCCGGCGTGCAAGGCATGACGGTCACCGAGGTGCAGGGCTTCGGACGCCAGTCCGGCCACACCGAGGTGTACCGGGGCGCTGAGTACACCGTGGACTTCGTGCCCAAGATCAAGATCGAGCTGCTGGTGGACGACAGCGCCGCCGAGAGCCTCGTCGACACGCTGGCCGCCGCAGCCCGCACCGACAAGATCGGCGACGGCAAGGTCTGGATCACCGACGTGGATGCCGTCCAGCGAATCCGTACCGGGGAGAAGGGCAGCGACGCCATCTGACCCCTCGACCGCGCCGACCACGGGGGTCGCTTCGGCGGCCCCCGTGCCGCGCCCCTACCCTGTTCCGATGGACGACGCCTCCTGGCACATCGAACCCAGCGGGCCCCTCCGGGGCGACGTGCGGGTCGCCGGCTCCAAGAACGCCGTCACCAAGCACATGGTCGCCGCCCTCATGGCCGACTCGCCGTCCACCATCACCAACGCACCGGCCGTCGGCGACGTCGGGATCACCGCGAGCATCCTGCGCTCCATCGGCCTCGAGGTCGTCATCGAGGGCGACCGCATCACCGTGGTCCCTACCCCGGAGCCGACGCCCCGGGTGCCTCTCGAGTTCTCCGGGCTGAACCGCATCCCCATCCTGCTGCTCGGCCCGCTGCTGCACCGGGCCCATGAGGCCTTCGTGCCCCTCGTGGGCGGGGACCGCATCGGTCGCCGTCCGGTCGACTTCCACGTCAGCGCCCTCCAGCAGATGGGCGCCGAGATCGAGGTGCAGCCGCAGGGCATCACCGCCCGCATGTCCGGCCGCCTGCGCGGCACCCGCATCACGCTGCCGTACCCGTCGGTCGGCGCCACCGAGACGGTGCTCCTGTCCGCCGTGCTCGCTGAAGGCCGGACGGTGATCCACAACGCCGCCACCGAGCCGGAGGTGGTGGAGCTGGCCCTGTTCCTCCAGCGGATGGGCGCCCACATCGCCCTACGGCCGGACCGCCGCTTCGTGATCGAGGGCGTCGAATCCCTCACCGGGGCCCAGGCCCACCTCCAGGGCGACCGCCTCGAGGCCTTCAGCTACCTGGTGGCGGGGCTCATGACCGGCGGCGAGGTCCGGGTGGGCGGCTGCAACCAGGACCGCCTGGTCACGGCCATCAACACCTTGCAGCGCATGGGCGCCGACTTCGTGATCAACGACGAGTGGATCAGCGCCAGCGCGTCCCAGCTCCGGCCCTCGGCCGTGCAGACCGATACCCACCCCGGGTTCATGACCGACTGGCAGCCGCCCCTCATCGTCTTGATGACCCAGGCCGCCGGGATGTCCGTGCTCCACGAGACCGTGTACGAGGACCGGCTCGGCTACGTCGACGCGCTCAAGGCCATGGGCGGCGAGATCGAGCTGTTCGACACCTGCCTCGGCGGACCGGCCTGCCGCTTCCACGACTCCTCCGCCTTGCACTCGGCCGTCGTGCGGGGCGTCTCCAAGCTGCAGGGCGCCGACGTCACCATCCCCGATGTCCGGGCCGGGTTCTCCTCGGTCATCGCCGCCGCCGCCGCCGAAGGGCCCTCCACGCTCCACGGGATCTACCACCTGGAGCGGGGCTACAACGCCCCCCTCGAGACCCTCGTGTCGCTGGGGCTCCAGCTCCGCCGCGACTAGGTCACCAACGAGCCGAGGGCCCACACGGCCGCCACCAGGCCGACCGCAGCAAAGGCCACGCTGCGCACGACCGGTGCCTGCTCCAGGTCCCCCTCCTTGCGGCTCTCCGGCGGGCGCACCAGGGCCAGGATGCTGCCGACCGCCATGGCGGCGCCGAGGGCGAGCACCAGGTAGGCGAGGAGATCGGGACCGCCGAGCACCCTGCCAGCGTAGGGGCCCGCCGATCACGGCGGGCAGTCTCACGCAGCGTGCAGAAGATGATCAAGAAAACCACTCAAGGTGGTGACGAGATGGGCCGAATGACCTAGGGACCGGCGGCAATCGCCCCCGCTGGTCAAGCACGGGACCGGGGCGGGGGTTGCGACTCCCTCCAAACCGCATCGAACCGGGGACGCAAGGATCCGGGACCATGCCGTGACCTCCGTTCCCCCCCGTGCACCAGCGTCACGGCCGCAGATCGGCGTCGGTCACGTCCGAGCGGATCTCGGTGACGGCGATCATCTCGACGATGCCGCCGCCATAGTCCACCCGACTGGCACCGGGCGCGCCGGTGCTGGCGTCGAAGCAGAAGCGGGCCTCGGTGCCGAACGGTGCCCGCGGATCAGTGCGCAGCTGCGCCAGCTCGAAGCATCCGGCGTCGGCGCCCCGGGCCACGGCGTAGAGCGGATCGGGGCCGGCGAGGATCGCCTGCAGCCCCGCCACCTCGGCGGCCACCGCCTCGGCGTAGGTTGGCCCGCCGGGCGGACCCAGCCGGCACTCAGCGGCGGGGGTGTCGGGCGGGGGGGCCGGGCACACGACCAGCTGGTCGTCCTCCCGCCCGTCCACTCCCCCGAGCTGGCGGTGCAGCCGCTGCGGTGGCCGCTGGGCCAGCACGTCGTCGGAGGCGATCACTGCGCCGGTCTCGTCGCTGCGCCGCTCGAAGGTGCCCGCGCGCACGAAGGTGGCGCGGCGTGACCGCTCCCAGGCGTCGACGAAGGCCGTCGCGGCGGTGCCGTCATCGGGACGATCGCCGGGCCGCAGCGCACCGTCGGAGGTGGTCACCACGGTCACCACCAGCCCGACGGCATAGGCGATCACCAGCAACCAGCCCACCACCAGCCCCCGGCGCGCTCGCATGTCGATCGACGGTACGCGATGCTCCGCCCATGGCGTACCACCACGTTGCCCTCGCCGTGAGCGATCTGGCCGAGACCCACCGCTTCTACACGGAGGCGATGGGCTTCGAGCTGGTGAAGGCCCAGGCGGCGCCCACCGACGCCCCGGGCGGGTGGGCCAAGCACGTCTTCTACGCCACCGGGGACCTCGTCGAGGGCGAGGCGCCGGAGCTCATCGCCTTCTGGGAGCTCCACGACGAGCGCATGGTCGACGTCGACACGGCCATCTCCACGGGTCTCGGCCTCGAGCCGTGGGTCAACCACATCGCCTTCAACGCCCGAGACATCGACGACATCGCCAGCCGCAAGAAGCAGTGGCTCGACCACGGTCATGACGTGGTGGAGATCGACCACGGGTTCTGCGTCAGCATCTACACGCTCGACCCCAGCCGGATCCTGGTGGAGTTCTGCACCGACACCGCTCCGTACACCGACGCCGACCGCCAGCACGCCCTGGCCCTCATCCACGACCGCGCTCCGGCTCTTGAGCCCCCGCCGAACCCGCAGATCCACCTCGCCGCGAGGTGAGGGGCCCAGCACCCGCTGGGATGGGGCACTAGTGGTCAGGGTCGACCCGACGCCGGGAGGCCTTACGGTCGGACTGACGGCGCTTGCCGTCCAGCCGCCGCCGCACGCTCGCCCTGGTGGGACGGGTGGCCTGGCGGGGCCGCTCGATCCGCAGAGCGCCGGCCAGGCGCTCAGCCAGGCGTTCGGCCGCCAGGGACCGGTTCCGGGCCTGCGAGCGCTCGTCGGAGGCGCTGGCCCGCACCTCCGTGCCCAGCCGCTCGAGCAGCCGGGCCCGTTGCCTTGGGCCCAGCGACGGCGACCCTGCGATGTCGAATCGCACCTCGACGCGGGTGTCGGAGGTGTTGGCATGCTGGCCGCCGGGCCCGCCCGACCGCGTGAAGCGCCAGTCGAGCTCCGCGACGGGGATGACCAGGCTGCTGGACACCCGCAGCAGACGGCGGTCGTCGGGCATGGCTCCACGGTAGGTTCCCGACATGGTGCCCGACACGACCCCGACCGGTGCCGAGTGGATCGAGCGCTTCGCCGCCCGGCTCGGGGTCGACCCACCCGACGACGCCACGATCGCCACCCTCCTCGATCTGGCCGGCGTGGCCGCTCACGCCTCCGAGCGCACGGCCGCCCCCATCGCCTGCTGGCTCGTCGGGTCGGCCGGAAGCTCTCCGACCAACGCCCTGGAGGTGGCCCGCGCCATCTGAGCGCTGAGACGAGCGCCCGCTCTCGGGCATCCGCGACCACCGTGGGCCGCGTCACTACCGTCGTTGCATGTCCCTCGCTAGGTCGAGATGACCGACGGGTCGCCTCCGAAGCCGGGCCAGGACGGCTTCAACGCCCTTGAGCGGCGGGCCGAGGCGCTGGCGGCGGCAGCCGCCGCCCGGCAGCGCAACGCGCCGGCAACGCCCCGGCAGAGTCCGGCACGACCGCCCCGTCGAGGGTGGATCATCCTGCTCATCCTCGCCGTCGTGGGAATCGTTGCGGGCGCCATCGTGGCGGCCAACGACGACGACGCCGTACGGTACGAGGGGCAGGAGCCCGAACGGACGAGCACCACGCTCGACACCTCCAGCACGACGGATGAACCGAACACCACGGATACTACGGACACCACGGAGACTTCGGACACCATGGCCCCACCGACCACCCTGCCCCCCACCTCCACGCCGCCACCTCCTGTCCCCCCGCCACCTGACCCGCCCGCCGTAGAGACCCTGAGCGAGCACACGGTCGTCGTCGGTGAGAGCTTCTGGGGCATCGCCGAGCAGGAGGCGGGTGCGGGCACCTCGCCCACGACCGCCGAGGTCGGGTCGTACTGGGCCGAGCTGGTGGCGGCCAACAGCGACCGTCTCGTCGAGCCTGGGAACCCGGACCTCCTGCTCCCGGGTCAGGTCCTCGTCCTCCCCGCGAGTCCCAGCCGCCCATGACGCCGCCCTCTCCCTCGGACGAGGAGCTCCTCGCCGCCCGGCACATCCTCGACGAGGCGGAGCGCTCCGTTCTCGACGATGTGCGGGCGGTGCGCTCCGAGGCGAGCCAGCTCCTCGAGGCGGCCCGTTGCGACGCCGCTCGGCTCCGGGAGGAGGCGGCGGCCGCTCCGGCCAGTGCCGACCCCGTGGTGACTGCGGCCGAGGCCGATGGCCTGGTGGCCGGCGCCGAGGCCTCCGTTGCCGACCTCCAACGCCTGCAGGCCCATCTCCAGACCCAGGTCGAGCTCCTCGCACAGGTGCCCGAGGGTGCCCTGGCCCAGGCTGTTGCGGATCGAGAGGCGGCACTGGAGGACCTGCGGGCTGCGCTGGACGCCCGGGCGGCCGCTCTCGAGCACCAGGAGGTGGCCCTCGCCGAGCGTGAGGCCGCCCTCGGGCGGTCCCGCATCGACCTGGACGGGGAGCTGGCTGCTCGTCGGGCCGCCTGTGAGGCCGAAGCGGCGGCGGTCGGAGCGAGAGCGGCCATCGATGCGGCCGCAGCCCTCACGATCGCGCACCAGACCGCCGCCGGATTGATCGCCGAGGCCGACGCGGCGGCCGGTCAACGGCTGGCGCAGGCCGACGACGCCCGTCAGAGGGGTTTCGATGACGCCCTGGCCGCTCTCGACGAGGTTCGCAGCCGCCTCGTGACCACCCGGGACCCTGCCGGCGAGGCCGGGCCACCCAGTCCCACCAGTTTGTCCGAATGAGGGGGCTTGCACCCCGAACCGGGCGCGCTGGGTGCTCTGGCCGGCACTCACGGCGATGATGAGGCAAGATGGGGGCCGGAGGACGGGAGCTCCGGGCGGCGACGACCCCCACCCAGCGTGACCACGATGCTGGCGAGGGTCGCAGCAGGCCGGAGCAGAGCGGCGGCGGCGATGGACGGACACGGAGCACGAGCACAGCAGATGGCCCTGAGCGCCTCGGAGGACGACCCGACACGGACTCGCGCCGCTGAGGAGCGCCCTGGCGTCTGCGTGCTCCTGATCGAGGGACGCGCCGACACCGCCAGCGTGGTGCGCACGCTCCTCGGAGCATCGGCGGCGGCCCGCTTCGACGTGCTGCGCACGGCCACCATCGAGGCCGGCATCGACGCCTTGGCCCTGCGCGGCATCGACGTGGTCGTCCTCGGCACCGGCTCGACCTGCGACGACCCGTCGACGTCCGAGCTGTTGCGGGCCACCGCCGAGCTGCCCGTCATCGCTCTCACCGGTTCCGACGACCCGCAGGTTGCCGTCGACCTGATCGATGCCGGGTTCCATGACTGCGTGCCCGCCGCCCGCATCAGTGCCGACGCGCTGGGTTGGTCGATCCTCCGGGCGGTCCATCGGGCCCGGGGGGAACGAGGCGTGGCGGACGCGCCCCGAGCGACGGGCCGACCGCCCGGCGACAGGGTTGCCCATGGCGGTTCCGCCCCCGGACCGGCGCCGAGCATGGCGACCGACGCTCGTACGCCCGTCACCGCCCTGATCGGCCTCGTCGACCTCTTGACCTCGAGCTGGGAGACCCTCGGGGACGATCAGCGCCGCACCACCCTTTCGCGCATCGGGGTCTACGCCGCCAGCGTCGAGCGCCTCACGGTCGATCTCCTGACCATCGCCTCCCTGCACGCTGACGTGGCCCAGCCGAGGCCACGCCAGGTGACCCTCGCCGCGGCCATCCACGACGCCGTCGTCGCCGACGCGACGGGAACAACCGTCCAGGTCGACCCCGAGGTGACGGTTTGGGTAGATCCGACCCATCTCGGCCAGATCCTGAAGGCGCTGCTGGCGCACGTCGGCCTGCGGGTCCCGTCGCCCTTGCTCATCACCACGACCGGCCAGGATCGGTCGAGCGTGCGGATCTCCATCGGCAGCTCGGTCGACCTGCCGAGCTCCGCCATCGGATGGTCGCTGCTCCAGGATCTTCGTGGCGGCCCTCCCGACGAGGGCGTGGCCCTGGCCGTGGCCCGTACCCTCGCCGAGGCGAACGGTGGTGTGGCCGGTCAGGACGACAGCACGGGAACCGTGTGGGTCCGGTTGCCAGGCTCGTCCCCGGAGCCACTGACGTCCTGATCCCGCTGTCTGGGCCCTCGGCGTCAGCCCGTTCGCTGATCGATGCGCCAGGCCGATGAGCCGCTCAGCTTGGCCAGCTGCTTCATCTCGGTGGCCACCGCCGCCGCTTCGGCGGCACTGGCAAAGGAGCGGCGGGCCGACGTGGCCACCCCGAGGGCGACCGTGAGCGGAGGGTACCGACACCGCTCCCCCTGCCGGTTCGTCACCTCGATGTAGCCGCAGCCCCAGTCGTCGTCGTCGTAGAGCTGGCGGACGGCCACATCGAAGCGCTCCACGATCTCGTCACACACGACGGCGACGACGTGGGCTGGGCAGACGAGCGCGAAGTCATCGCCACCCAGATGCCCGAACAGCCGCGGCGACCCGCCGAGCGCTGAGCCGACGCCGCCCACGATCTGGGCGAGGACCAACAGGGCCTCGTCGCCTCGAGCAAACCCGTATCGATCGTTGTAGGCCTTGAAGTTCCGAAGGTCGCCATGGACGAGCGCGAACGTCGTGCGCTCGTCGATGCAGCGCCGCACCATCGAGGTGATCCGAGCGTTGCCCGGCATGCCCGTGAGGGGCGACGCCTCGCGCAGGCTGCGGTCCCGCCGCAGGGCCGCCCGAACTCGGACCAAGAGCTCCGCCACGTCGACGCTGGCGTCAAGGAAGTCGTCACCCCCGCTCTCGAGGCCCTCGACGAGCTCCGAGCGGCTGCTGCTGGCCCCGAGGACCACGATCCGAGCATCGGCGGTCCGCTGGTCGGCCCGCAGCGCCCGGCACACCGCCAGGCCGCTCACATCCGGGAGGTCGACGTGGAGGAGCACCACCTCGGGTCGGAAGTGGGCGGCCGCCGTGATCGCCTCTGCGCCGGTGGTGACCCAGCGGACATCGTGGGCCTCGGCCGCCAGCAGGTCCTGCAGGGGTGCCGAGGTGGAGTCGACGGGCGCTACCACCAGCACCCGCCCGCGGGTCGCGCCCTCCGCCGCAAGGCCACGCGTCACGGGATGGATGGCGGTCATCCGACGCCGGGAGGCTCGGCACGGGCGGCCAGACGGGCGATCTGGCTCGACACCTCCTGTGCGATCTCGCCGGTTGCCGAGATGGCGGCCCGCAGCTCGGCATCCACAGCCGCAAGCCGCTCGTGCGTGGCGCCGGGCAGCTCGGTGGCCTCGGACCCGGACGTTCTGCCGACGGACGGCGCTGGCGAACCCCCTCCTCGGGAGCCCTCGCGCAGGTCGATCACCTCGCCATGGGCGTCTGGTGAGGTGGCCTGCTCCAGGATGCGAGCGGCGTCGGCGTGGGCGGCCGCCACCACCGCCGCCGCCTCCTGATGAGCCGCCGCCACGATGGTCGCCTGCCAGCCGGCCATCTCCCCTGCCGTCGGCGCCGGCCCGGGGTTCGATGCGGAGGCGAGGAGGCCGACGATGTCCTCGAGAGCCGCCCGAACGTGCGCGAGGAGCTGCTCGGGCCGTTGGAGCCCCAGTCCGTCGACCTCGTCTCCATCCCGCCTCGGCGCGTCCTCGTCCAATCGCCACCGTCCGTCTCGCCTGGTGTCGTGAGGCTACCGCGCCGGCCGGCGCCCAGAAGCGCTGCTCG
>JBDSUN010000028.1:0-9059 GCA_039927735.1 Acidimicrobiales bacterium
GGGTGACAACACGGTGATGCATGTGGAGCTGATCCATCCGATCGCCATGGATGAGGGCCTGCGGTTCGCCATCCGTGAGGGCGGCCGTACCGTCGGCGCCGGTCGCGTCACCAAGATCATCAAGTAAAGGAACGCTGAACCATGGCCAAGGCCGGAGACAAGCGCATCGCCGTCACCCTCGAGTGCACGACGTGCAAGCGCCGCAACTACATCACCACCAAGAACAAGGTGAACGATCGCGAGCGCATCGAGATGAAGAAGTACTGCCGGTGGGACCGGGAGCACACGACGCACAAGGAGACTCGCTAGGACGCGCGTAACCCCAACCGGACGAGGAAGGTCGTACGCCCGATGCCACAGGATGTGGCCCAACTGGTCACCGCCGCCCGCGACGGGGACCGAGAGGCGTTCGACGAGCTGGTCCGCGTGACGTACGCGGAATCGTTCACGCTCGCGCTCCGCCTCACCGGGAACGAGGAGGACGCACGCGACGTGGTGCAGGAGGCCTACATCCGAGCCTTCCGGGGCCTCAGCCGCTTCCGCGGCGACGCCCAGTTCTCCACCTGGATGTACCGGATCACCGCCAACTGCGCCAACACCCACCTCGTGCGGCGCACGAAGCACCGTCACGAGGTGCTCGACGACATCGATCCCGTCGCCGACGATCGGCCGTCCCACGACCCGCAGCTCCAAGGCGACGCCACCGCCCTGCGCCACGAGCTCACGGCGGCGCTCGAATCCCTGCCGCCCAAGCTCCGCCAGGTGGTGGTGCTGCGAGACATCTACGACCTGCCTCACGAGGCCATCGCGGCCGAGCTCGGCATCTCCGAGACCGCCGCCAAGGTGCGCCTGCACCGGGCCCGCAAGAAGCTGCGGGAGGACCTGTTCCCGCGCCGCGACGAGGAGGCCGCCGATGCAGTGTGATGCCGTCGCCGACGACCTGGCCGCCACCGCTGACGGGTCCGTGCTCCTCGGCCGCAACGAGCGCCGTCACGTCGAGCGCTGCCTGCGCTGCCAGGCCGAGCTCGTGCAGTACCGCAAGGTGCTCCGGGCCATGCGGGCGATGCGCACCGAGGTGCTCGAGCCGGCCCCCGGGCTCCTGGCGGACATCCTCGCCAACCTGGAGGAGGCCGGCGAGCGCCGGGCCATCCGTTCCCTGATCCAGGGTCACCGGGCGGCCTATCTGGGTGGGTTGGCCGCCGCCACCGCGGCCGGCGCGGCCGGCGCCATCGTCTTCGCCAGCCGAGCGCGCCGCCTCCGCACCGCAAGCTAGCTCCGGTTGTTCTAGCGTCCGGCCCGTCGTCGAGCCGTGTGCGCTGGACGACGGGGGGAGTCGACATGGGTGGGATCCCGACGACAGTCGGCGAGATCACGCCGGCCTGGCTGGCCGATGCCATCGGGCTGGACGTGCAGGCGGCCGACTTCGAGCAGATCGGCGTGGGCGTCGGTGTCAGCAGTGCCCTCTACCGGGCGCGCCTCACCGGCGCGGGCTGTCCGCCGACGGTGGTGGTCAAGCTCCCCGCCCTCGATGAGGCGGCCGTGTTCACCTCGACCATGCTGCGGATGTACACGCGTGAGGCCGGGTTCTTCGATCAGCTCGCCGACCAGGCGCCGATCCGGGTGCCCCACTGCCTCCACGCGTCATGCGACCAGGAGACCAGCCAGTTCGTGCTGGTGATGGAGGACCTCGGCGGCCTCCGCCCGGTCGACCAGATCGCCGGCATGTCGTCGGCCGACGCCGAGCGGTCCGTCGACGGGTTGGCGGCCTGGCATGCCACCTGGTGGGGCAAGGCGGCCCAGCTGGCTGAGCGCGGCCTCACGGTCAGCCTGGGGGACGAGATCTACAAGGCCGTGCTCCCCCTCGTGTTCCCGGAGGGCTGGGCGAAGCTCGAAGCCGAGCTGGAGATCCCACCCTCGATCCGGGCCGTCGGACCCCGGTGGGTGGAGTCCATGCCCAGCCTGCTGGACAGCCTGGCCATGGAGCCCACCACGATGATCCACGGCGACTTCCGTGCCGACAACCTGTTCTTCGAGGCCGACGGATCGGTGGCGGCGGTCGACTTCCAGCTGATCGGGACCGGCCGCGCTGCCTACGACCTCGCCTACTTCATCACCCAGAGCCTCGACCCCACCGACGCCAGCCAGCACGAGCGTCCTCTGTTCGACCGCTGGATCGGGGCCCTGGTGGCGGCCGGGGTGCCGGAGGGCGACCTCGCCGGCGCCTGGGAGGACTACCGGCGGGCGGCCCTGTTCTGCCTCGTGTACCCGGTGGTGGCCTGGCGGGGCATGGACGCCGAGGATCCCCGACAGTGCGGGCTGGCCCTCGCGATGGTGCAGCGCTTCGACCGGGCGGTGGCGGAGCTGGACCTCGTCGACCTGCTCTGAGCCGCTCACGCCTGGCGGATCTTCGGGGGGCTGGCCTACGCTGGCCAACCGCAACCCCCAAAGGGCAGTAGCTCAACTGGCAGAGCAGCGGTCTCCAAAACCGCAGGTTGGGGGTTCGAGTCCCTCCTGCCCTGCACTTTCCTCACCACAGGATCCCCCCTCGTCCATGGCCATGAACCGACAGCAGAAGCGCATGCTCCAGCGGCAGGGTCAGCTGGGCGCGGACGGCGAGCCCGCCGCCCGGAAGCGCACCGCGCCGCCGACCCCCCGGCCCAAGGAGGAGCGGACCTCCCCGGCCCAGTTCCTCCGTGAGGTGCGCGGTGAGCTGCGCAAGGTGGCCTGGCCCACCCGGCCCGAGGTCATCAACTACTCGATCATCGTGCTGGTCGCGGTGGTCGTCCTGACCGCTTACGTCGCGGCTCTCGACTACGGGTTCGGCGACGTCCTACTGAAGTTGTTCTCACGATGACCGCATACGAGTACGACCCCATCCCCCCTGCCGCCGGTGGTGAGGGCGCCGAGGCCATCGACGCCGACGCGCTGCTCGACGAGACGGCCCACCCGAAGCCGGAGTCGCCGTTCAGCCGACCTGGTCGTTGGTACGTCGTCCACACCCAGTCGGGCTACGAGAAGAAGGTCAAGCAGAACCTCGAGGCTCGCACCTCCTCCATGAACATGGAGGAGCGGATCCACGAGGTCGTCATCCCGATGGAGGACGTCGTCGAGTTCAAGGGCGGCAAGAAGGTCGTCGTCCAGAAGAAGATGTTCCCCGGCTACCTCCTCGTCCGTTGCGAGCTGGACGACGACAGCTGGTACGTCATCCGCAACACCCCGGGCGTGACGGGCTTCGTGGGCCAGGGCGCCAAGCCGTCCCCGCTCCCGCGCAAAGACGTCGAGAGCTTCCTGTCGGTCTCCACAGAGACGCCCGAGGAGGTCGCCCAGCGGGCCCGGCCCCGCTCGCAGTACGAGATGGGGGAGACCGTGCGCGTCAAGGAAGGCCCCTTCGCCGACTTCTCCGGCGAGGTCATCGAGATCAACGAGGACCAGCTCAAGGTCAAGGTGCTCGTCAACATCTTCGGTCGGGAGACCCCGGTCGAGCTCGACTTCTCGCAAGTCGCCAAGCTGTAGCAGACTGTTTCACCCCCCAAGTCGCAAGGAGTCGGCCTCATGGCCAAGAAGAAGGTCCTGGCTGTCGTAAAGATCCAGATCCCGGCCGGTCAGGCCACCCCAGCGCCGCCCGTGGGCACCGCTCTCGGTCCCCACGGCGTGGCCATCATGGACTTCTGCAAGGCGTACAACGCCGCCACCGAGGCGCAGCGGGGCACGATCGTCCCGGTCGACATCACCGTCTTCGAGGACCGGTCCTTCACCTTCGTCCTCAAGACCCCGCCCACGCCCGTGCTGATCCGCCAGGCGGCCGGCCTCGACAAGGCCGCCACCAACCCGGGCCGGGAGACCGCCGGCTCGATCACCGATGCCCAGGTCACCGAGATCGCCGAGATCAAGCTGCCCGACCTCAACGCCAACGACCTCGCCTCGGCCAAGCTCCAGGTCGCCGGCACCGCCCGCTCGATGGGCATCCAAGTCAAGTAACCCACCGTCTGGACCGGGACCACCTCACCCGGCCGACGCGCTACCAGGAGGGAGCCAGCGATGGCGAAGGGCAAGAAGTACACCGACGCAACCAAGCGGTTCGACCGTGACCAGCTGTTCACGCCGATGGAGGCCGTCGACCTCGTGAAGGGGCTGGGCACCGCCACCTTCGACGAGTCGATCGAGCTGGCCATCCGGCTGGGTGTGGATCCGCGCAAGGCCGACCAGATCGTGCGCGGCACCGTCGCCCTTCCGTCGGGCACCGGCAAGGACGTCCGAGTGGCCGTGTTCGCCAACGGTGAGGCGGCCGACGCCGCCCGCGCCGCCGGCGCCGATCACGTGGGCGGCGACGACCTCGCCGCCGAGGTGGAGGGAGGCATGCTCGACTTCGACGTCGCCATCGCCACCCCCGACCTCATGCCGCTGGTCGGCAAGCTGGGCCGAGTGCTCGGACCGCGTGGCCTGATGCCCAACCCCAAGACCGGCACCGTCACCACTGACGTGGCCAAGGCCGTCGAGGAGTTCAAGGGCGGCAAGGTGGAGTACCGCACCGACCGCTACGGCAACGTTCACGTGCCGATCGGCAAGGTCAGCTTCGAGATCGCCGCGCTGCGGGCCAACTTCACCGCCGTCCTCGACGAGATCCAACGGGCCAAGCCGGCCTCGTCCAAGGGCCGCTACATCAAGAAGATCTCGCTGTCGCCGACCATGGGCCCCAGCGTCCGCATCGACGCCACGCGCCTCAAGCCCGAGGTGGACTGAGCCGGGGCGAGGCGTTCCTCAGGGGGCGAACGGCGCCACGGTGGCGGTGACCGGGGCCCCCAGGTTGGCCACGTGGGCGGCGGTGTCGGCCGCCTCGCCGGCGGGCACGTAGACGTTCCAGCGCGTGGCGGTGAAGCTCTTGAAGGGGCTTGCGACGGGGTCGGTGTTCGGGATGGTACTGGTGATGGCGGTGCCGGCGGCGCCGTACTCGAACGGGTCGCCGGTGCACTGGACGGCCGGCGGGGTCGAATCGTCGAGGTAGTAGGCCTGGTTGGTCAGTCCGACCACGTCCGTCTGCGATGACGTGGCCGACACGAGCGCGCCTTGCGTGCCCGTGACGGCCTCCCAGGTCGGTGCGGCCGTGCCGGTGGCGTCGGGGGCCCCGTCGACGAGGACCCCCCCAGGCGTGGAGGAGCTGGCGTACTGCATGCCGACGGCGGCGGGGCTCAGGTCGTAGAAGTCGAGGATGCCGGAGATGGTGTGCACCCGCAGGAAGGTCTGCACCCGTTCCGTGCCCCGGTAGAAGATGTGCTCTCGTTGCGTGTAGGTGCCGCTGTTGGCTCCGAGGTACGAGCGGATGACGCGCACAGGTCCATCGATGTTCGTTGCGTAGCCCCCGTCGCCAGACGAGAAGGTGTCCTCGCTGCGTGCGCAGTTCCCGACCGCGAAGAGGTTTCGGTGACGATCGAGGATGTCCGGCCCCGGGCCGATCGTGAGTCGGTCGCGTGTCCACCGAGCCGCGAAGTGGGTCGAGTACCGATCGCTGGAGATGGTGGAGTCCTCGACGTGGCCCATGGGGTCGGCCAGGTCGAGGGCGTAGTCGACGTAGTCCTCACCGGCTCCCGGCGACAGATCCCCGGTGGAGCGACGGAACAGGTACAGGTACCCCACGCCGCTGCCCCGGATGGAGTCCAAGGTGGCCAGCGGATCCACGACGGTGATCCGAAGCCCGGAGGATGGCACCACACCAGCAGGGACACCGGTGCTCCCGAAGGCCTCGCCTCCCACATCGGCGGCCATGAACGCGATCTCGTCGTCGGCGTCGACGGTGGCGATGGGGTCGGCTCCGGCGTTGGCGCCAGGGTCCGAGTAGGCCAGAGCCGTCGGCCCGGTCGCCCCGGAGCCGTTGCGCAGCTTGGCGAGGAACTCCACGTGGCGTTCGTCGACCTGGACGGGAACCTGTTGCCACAGCCGCTGCTCGGAGTTCCACCGGAAGGCCACGATGCTGTCCGGTGAGAACCCACTGAACCCTGGTACCTGAGCGCCCGTGAGCACGACAGCCTCGAGATCTCGCTTCCACACCCCGGACCCTGCTCGCCCGTTGCAGGCAGGGAGCACGGTGAGGACGACGATGACCGCCAGTGCCATCAGTCCCGTGCGGTGGGCAGCGCCTCGATCTCGCAACTTGAGCTCCTCAGGCCAGCCAACGCGTCGTTTGGGTTCTCCGGGCGGCGGTGCGTAGCATGGCGGACCTAGAAGCAGATTGCTCGCCGAAGACATCCGGTGCCGCTCGCGGCTCAAAGGGACCCCGGTCCCGCCTGACGAGGCGGACACCTCGAGGACTCACTCGTGGTGCCCGCGCCTGGCGCGGGCCACGAGAAACGAGAGGAGGTGTCGATGGAGAACCCGAGATCGGAGAAGGTCGCGGTGGTGGATGAGGTGCGCGAGCGCCTCGACGCCACGAGTGCAGCCCTGCTCACCGAGTACCGAGGGCTCGACGTGGCCGCGATCAGCGATCTGCGCCGAGCACTGCGGGACGTCGGCGGCGAGTACAAGATCTACAAGAACACGCTCGTCCGCTTCGCCGTCCGTGACCTCGGCTTGGCGCTGGAGGACCTGCTCACCGGCCCCACCGCGATCGCGTTCATCACCGAGAAGCCCGATGGCTCCCCTGGGGACGCCGTCGATGTGGCCAAGGCCCTGCGCGACTTCGCCAGGACCAACCCGAGCCTGGTCGTGAAGGGCGGCGTGCTGGGCACGAAGCTCTTGAGCGCGGACGAGGCCAGGGCGCTGGCCGAGGTCGAGCCGCGCGAGGTCCTGCTGGCCAAGCTGGCCGGTGCGATCGCAGCACCCATGGTGCAGCTCGCCGGCTTGCTCGAAGCGCTGCCCCGCAACCTCGCCTACGGCCTCAAGGCCCTCATCGACCAGCAGGGGGGCGTGCCGGAAGCCCCGGCCGACGAACCTGCTGACGCACCCGACGCCGCTGCTGAGGCACCGGCCGACACCGAGGCACCCGTCGAGGAGGCTCCCAGCGAGGAGCCCACCGCCGAGGCCGACACCACTGACGACAACCCCGTCGCCGACGAGGCTCCCTCCGAGGAGCCGGCGGCGGACGACACCACCACGGAGGAGTGAGCACCATGCCCACCAAGGAAGACATTCTCGAAGGCATCGCCAGCATGACGGTCCTGGAGCTCTCCGAGCTCCTCAAGGACTTCGAGGAGAAGTTCGGCGTCACCGCGGCGGCCCCTGTGGCTGCGGCCCCCCCCGCCGGCGCCGGTGGCGGCGCCGCCGTCGAGGCCGAGGAGGAGAAGGACGAGTTCGACGTCATCCTCCTCGAGGCCGGCGACAAGAAGATCCAGGTCATCAAGGAGGTCCGCTCGTTGACGAACCTCGGCCTCAAGGAGGCCAAGGACCTCGTCGACGGTGCGCCCAGCCCCGTCCTGGAGAAGGCATCCAAGGAAGACGCCGAGAAGGCCAAGGCCTCCCTCGAGGAGGCCGGCGGCAAGGTCGAGCTCAAGTAGTCGACGGCGCTCCTGAGCGAAGGCCCGGCCACGGCCGGGCCTTCGTCGCGCTCAGGGCACGGTGCCCCGGGGCACGACCCACTCGGCGGGCTGCCCGGTGACCTCCGCGATCAGGTCGAAGTCGTGGTCGTAGTGCAGCACCGTGAGACCGGCCAGCTCTGCCGCCGCGGCGATGACGAGGTCGCTGATGGGCACGCCTCGATGCCGCCGGAGGCGGGCCAGCTGGCCCTGTACCTCGATCGCTCGGTCGGTCGTCGCCTCGATGATCGGAGCACGAGGTAGCAGCTGGCGCTCGAACCACACCTCCTCGTGCTCGTGCAGGCTGCGGACGGCGCGGAGCACCTCGAGGTCGACGATCGCGCAGGTCGCGATGCGCCCGCCGAGGAACATGGGGCTGACCCGGGCGGCGATGTCGTCGTGGTGCAGACGGCCGAGCGCGCTGGTGTCAGCGAGGTGGGTCGCCACAACCGTCGCCCCAGCTGCCCAGGCGGCGATCGCCCTTGGCCCACGCCTCCGCGTTGATCTCGGGATCGAGCAGATCGAGCGCCCGCTCGCGAAGCCGCTCGAAGTGGCGGGCGCGGCCGCGCACCCGGATGACCTCCCGCATCGATTCGGCCAGCGTCTCGCTGGTCGTCGTGGTCCCGAGGATCTCCTGCACCTGGCGCACGAGCTCGTGGTCCACCATGAGGGCCGTCTTCTTTATCGCCATCGATCTACCTCCAGTGCGGGTGCTGGGTAGATCACTCTGCCAGAGCATCTACCGTTGGGCAAGAAATCCTTGACCACGTCTGCCGGGTGTCGTACGGTGCCATCCAGCCAAGGGGCTTTCCCGGCTGCACCGCTGTGCGCCGAGTTGCCTTCGAGCGGCCTCCTCCCTAGGATCGACCGAGCCGTGGCCCTGGTGTCTTGCTTCGTCGTCCCTCCGTGGCGACCCTGCGCGCCCGTGGCCCGGCCGGCCGACCACCTGAGCTAGGGAGACGCGTTGCCCGCTCGCACGCCCATCCGCGAACGCTATTCGTTCGCGAACATCGACGAAGCCCTGTCCCTCCCGGACCTGATCTCGGTCCAGCGGGACAGCTTCGAATGGTTCCTGCAGGAGGGTCTCAAGGAGACCTTCCGCGACATCTCGCCGATCAAGGACTTCACCGAGACCCTCCAGCTGGAGCTCGAGTTCGATCCTGACGACGAGGACCTGCGCCCGCCGCCGAAGTTCACGGTGGAGGAGTGCAAGGAGAAGGACATGACCTACTCCGCGCCGATCTTCGTGCGGGCCCGCTTCATCAACGCGGCCACCGGGGAGATCAAGGAGCAGACGGTCTTCATGGGGGACTTCCCGATGATGACCACGAAGGGCACCTTCGTCATCAACGGCACCGAGCGCGTCGTCGTGTCGCAGCTCGTGCGGTCCCCCGGCGTCATCTTCGAGCCCGGTGAGCGCTACCGCCTTCGCAACCTCACCAAGCACCAGCTGGTGAAGGGCACCGTCCACCCCTATCGCGGCGAGTGGATCGAGTTCGACGTCGAGCAGAAGCCCGGCAAGGACGTCACCGCCGGCACCCGCGTCGCCCGCAAGCG
>JBDSUN010000029.1:0-5444 GCA_039927735.1 Acidimicrobiales bacterium
CAACGCCGACGGCGTCCACATCGATCCGTCGCCGTGGAACCAGCTCGACGGGTTCAGCCCGGGGGCCGCCCTCCTCTTCCAGGTCCCCGAGGTGGACCTCGAGGCCTCCGGTGCGGCACCGGTCACCGACATCGGGGCGTCGCTCGACGACACCTCGCCCGTGGTGCTGCTCGACAGCGACACCGGCGAGCGCCTTCCCCATTGGGTCGAGGCCGACAGCTTCGCTGCGGGCGGTGACCTGCCCACGACCTTCGTGCGCCCCGCGGTGAGCCTGCCGGAGGGGCATCGCATCGTCGTGGGCGTACGGGGACTGGTCGACACCGACGGCACCTCGCTCGAGCCCACCGACGCCTTCCGGGCCCTGCGCGATCGGCTCGAGACCGACGTGCCCGAGCTGGAGGATCGCCGACCGGCCATGGACGCGGTCTTCGCCGACCTGGCCGACGCCGGCGTGGAGCGGGGCGAGCTGCAGCTCGCCTGGGACTTCACCGTCGCCAGCGCCGATGCCCTGTCGACCCGGTTGCTCAGCATGCGCGACGACGCCTTCGCCACCCTCGGCGAGGCCGCCCCCGCGTTCACCGTCGACGAGGTCACGCCATCCGAGCGTGAGGGCATCGCCACCGAGGTGCGCGGCACCTACGACGTACCGCTCTACCTCGACGGCGACGGGGCCCCCGGCAGCTCGCTGGTGCTCGACGACGATGGCGCCCCGGCCCAGACCGGCAGCTACACCGCTCCCTTCACCTGCGTGGTGCCGACCTCGGCGTCGCCGAGCACCCCGGCCGGCGCCGGCCTCTACGGCCATGGTCTGCTCGGTACGTCTGGGCAGGTGCCGGGCGGGAGCGGCGATGTGGCGGCCGCCGGGAACATCGTGTTCTGCGGCACGGACCTCATCGGGATGGCCGAGGAAGACGTCGGCAACGCCGTGGCCATCATCGGCGAGCTCTCCACCTTCTCCACCCTCGTCGACCGGTTGTTGCAGGGACACCTCAACACCCTGTTCCTCGGCCGCCTGCTCATCCACCCGGACGGGTTGGGCAGCGACCCCGCCTTCCAGGCGGGCGGCACGTCGCTGCTCTCCGACGACCTCGTGTACTACGGCATCAGCCAGGGCGGGATCATGGGTGGAGCCACGACCGCAGTCGCCCAGGACTGGACGCGCGCGGCGCTGAGCGTGCCCGCCGCCAACTATGGCCTCCTCCTCGACCGAAGCGTCGACTTCGACCCGTTCCGTGCCGTGCTCGACCCTGCCTACCCCTCGGCTGCGGACCGAGCTCTGGGCCTGCAGCTCACCCAGATGCTCTGGGACCGGGGCGAGGCCAACGGCTACCTCCAGCACCTGATCGACGACAGCTACGCCGACACGCCGGATCACGAGGTGCTGCTCCACGTCGCCCTCGGCGACCACCAGGTGGCCAACATCGCCACCGAGGTCCAGGCCCGCACCCTTGGCATCCCGGTCCACCGCCCGGTGGTGGCCGCGGGTCGCTCCACTGCGGTCGATCCATGGTTCGGGATCGACCGCCTCACCTACCCCCACGAGGGCTCGGCCGTCGTCCTCTGGGACAGCGGCGCCGAGATCCCGCCCGACACCAACCAGCCTCCACGCACCGGCGACGACCCTCACGGCGACCCTCGCAACACCCCGGCCGCCATCGAGCAGATCGTCGCCTTCCTCACCACCGGAGAGATCATCGACGTCTGTGGTGACGATGCCTGCGTCGGCATCCCCCGCCTCTGACCGGAGGCGACCGTCAGCGCTTGGCCGGGCGGCGGGTCCAGCCCTTGTAGGCCTGCTGGAAGCCAGCCCGCTGGAGGGCCTCCCGGATCTCGGGGGCGGCCTCGTGGACGTCAACACCGTCCACCGCCCGGATCTCCAACGACTTGAAGCGGCCCTGCTCCACGAGGTGGCCGAGAGCGCCGGCCCAGCGGTCGTCGTCGGCGGCGGCCGGGAACCGCAGCACCTTGTGGGCGCCCCGTTCGAGGTAGGCGAGGGCCTCGGCGCCGGCCAGCACCACCAGCGCGCCGGCGGCTCGGGCCGGGCGGCCGGTCGAGTCGGGCCACGGGACGGCGGCACCGAAGGGCTGGGCGGGATCGGTGGCGGCCAGCACGATGGGCGGGTCGGCGGCATCGTCGCGCTCGCCCCGGAGGCGGTCGACGGCGCCGGCCACCGCGAACTGGGCGGCGCCCAGTCCGGCCACGAAGTAGCCCCGCCGCACCTGGCCCCGCTCCTCCAGCGCCTTGAGCACGGGGTACACGCCGGCGAAGCCACCCTCGGCTCCCTCACCGAGGGCCGCTTCCCGGGTGAGGACGCCATAGCGCTCCAGCAGCTGGAGGGCCCGGGCGTGAGCGGCTTCGGTGGGCGTGGGGGCCGGCAGAAGCAGCGGGGCGACCAGCGACCAGCGCCCGGCCCCCGCCGCCGGACCGGACCGAGCCAGGCGGCCCGGACGAGGGCGACTCTTGGCGCCGGCTCGGGACGACGAGCGACCGGCCGAGCGGCGGCTGACGGTGCCGACGAAGGCCCGCAGCGGGGCCAGTGAGTCGTTGGTGACCAGCCCCGCCCACACGAGATCCCACAGGGCCGCCAGCACGGTGGGGTCGGTGAAGGGCTGGCCGGCGTGCTGGGCGGCACGGGTGAGGTCGGCCCAGAACGACGCCCCCCGCTGCTCCAGCTGCTCGAGCAGGGCGGTGTGGAGATCATCTGGTTCGAAGCCGTCCATCGGTGACAGCAGCAGGCCAGCCTGGTCCCGGAAGGCCAGCCGGATGCGGCCGTCGGTGGACCCGACGGAACCAGCGCCCACCCACACGACGTCGCCCGAGGTGCACAGCGCATCGAGATCGCTCGGCTGGTGGTGCGAGAGCCGGGCTCGCAGCACATCCCGGTCGAGAGCCGACGCCACGAGGGGGGCGCCCTGGAGCTGGGCCACCACGTCGACCAAGGCATCGACGCCCCGGCGGTTGGTGCCGATGCCGTGCCACCGGGGCAGGAAGCGGGCGAGGGTGCCGGCGTCGACCGGCTCCACCTCCTTGCGGAGGGCGGCCAGCGAACGGCGGCGCAGCTGGCGGAGCACGTCGTCGTCGCACCACTCCCGCTCCACCCCGTCGGGGCGGAACTCGCCCCGCACCGCCCGGCCCTCCACCTCCAGCGCTTCCAGCGCGGCCCGCACCACCTCGACGGCCACGCCGTAGCGGCCGGCGGCGTGCTGGACGAGGAACGGGCCGTGGGTGCGGGCGTAGCGGGCCACGAGGTCGAGCACCGGCGTCGGCACCGAGTCGGTGCAGGTGCGGGGCAGACCGATGGGCACGGCCACCCCGAGGGCGTCGCGCAGGCGGCCGGCGTCCTCGGCGGCACACACCCGATCCTCGCCGGCGATGGAGGCGAGGAAGGCCCGCCGCTCGGTGACCAGCTGGTCCACCCAGTCCTTGACGGGGCCGCCGTCCTCTGACCGCAGGCCGAGCTCGTCGATCGACAGCGGCCCGATGATGCGGAGCTGGTCGTGGGCCTCGTCGACGTCGCGGGCCAGGCGGCCCTCGACCAGCCGCTGGAGCTCCAGCTCGAGGTCCGCCAGCACGTCGGCGTCGATCAGCTCGCGCAGCTCCTCGGCGCCGAGCAGGTCGCGCAGCAGGTCGCGGTCGAGGGCCAGGGCGGCGGCCCGGCGCTCGGCCAGGGGGGCGTCGCCGGCGTACATGTAGACGGCGATCCAACCGAACATCAGGGACTGGGCGAACGGCGAGGCTTGCTGGCTGTCCACCGACACCAGGCGCACCTTGCGGCTGCGGAGGTCGCGCAGCACCTCCACCAAGGCGGGGACGTCGAAGACGTCGTTCAGGCACTCGCGCGTGGCCTCGAGGAGGATCGGAAACGACGGGTACTTGCCGGCCACCGAGAGCAGGTCGGCCGAGCGCTGGCGTTGCTGCCAGAGCGGGGTGCGCTGGTCGGGCCGGCGCTTAGGCAGGAGCAGGGCGCGGGCGGCGCACTCCCGGAACCGGGAGGCGAACATGGCCGTCCCCGGGAGCTGCGAGACGATCAGCTCCTCGATCTCGTCGGGGTCGATGAGGAGCTCGTCGTCGGGAAGCTCGTCGACCGACTCGGGGAGGCGGATGACGATGCCGTCGTCGCTCCACATCAGCTCGACGGCCATCCCCCACCGCTCGCCGAGCCGATGCTGAAGAGCCATGGCCCACGGCGCGTGCACCTGGGCCCCGAAGGGCGACAGGACGCACACCCGCCAGTCGCCGATCTCGTCCCGGAACCGCTCCACCACGATGGTGCGGTCGTCCGGCACGACCCCGGTGGCCTCAGCCTGCTCGTCGAGGTAGGTGACGAGGTTGGTGGCGGCTCGGTCGTCGAGCCCACCGTCGCGGAGGCGCTGCACCGGATCGACGCCCTTGGCCGCACCGGCCCGCAGCTCTCGCACGAACGCACCGATGGCCCGGCCCAGCTCCAACGGGCGGCCGGGGCCGTCGCCGTGCCAGAAGGGCATCTTCCCGGGCTGGCCGGGCGCAGGGGTGACGATCACCTTCTGGAAGGTGATGTCCTCGATGCGCCAGGTGGACGCCCCCAGCAGGAACGTCTCCCCCGGGCGGCTCTCGTAGACCATCTCCTCGTCGAGCTCGCCCACCCGGGTGCCGTCGGGCAGGGTGACGGTGAACAGGCCACGGTCGGGGATGGTGCCGGAGTTGGTGACGGCGAGGCGCTGGGCGCCGGTGCGGCCGCGGATGGTGCCCTCGACGCGGTCCCACACGATGCGCGGTCGCAGCTCGGCGAACTCCTCGGACGGATAGCGCCCAGCCAGCAGGTCGAGCACCGACGCCAGCACCTCGTCGGACAGCTCTGCGAACGGGGCCGAGCTGCGGACGACCGAGACGAGGTCGTCCATCGACCACTCGTCCAGCGCGCACATGGCCACGATCTGCTGGCAGAGCACGTCGAGCGGGTTGCGGGGGTAGTGGGTGGACTCGATCTGGCCGGCCTGCATCCGCTCCACCACCACGGCGGCCTCCAGCAGGTCGGCCCGGTGCTTGGGGAACAGCTTCCCGCGGCTGGGGGCGCCCACCTGGTGGCCGGCCCGACCGATGCGCTGCAGGCCGGTGGCCACCGCGCCCGGCGACTCGACCTGGATGACGAGGTCCACCGCCCCCATGTCGATCCCCAGCTCGAGGCTGGACGTGGCGACCAGGCCCTTGAGCCGCCCCGACTTGAGCTCGTCCTCGATCTGGAGCCGCCGCTCCCGCGAGATGGAGCCGTGGTGGGCCTTCACCAGCTCCTCCTGCACGGGCGGGTTCCCGTCCTGCTCGTCGCCCCGGCTCTCGCCCTCCCAGTGCAGCTCGTTGAGGCGCGTCGCCAGCCGCTCGGCGAGCCGCCTGGCGTTGACGAAGATCAGCGTGGAGCGGTTCTCCAGCACCAGCTCCAGCAGCTTCGGGTGCATGGCCGGCCAGATGGA
>JBDSUN010000030.1:0-9389 GCA_039927735.1 Acidimicrobiales bacterium
CCCTGTCGTACACGCAGTCGGAGCCGGGTGACGCCCTCAAGCCGCAGTTCGTGCTCGAGCAGCTGCGGGACAACACGCCGGATGACTGCATCGTCGCTTCGGGCGTCGGCCAGCACCAGATGTGGACATCGCAGTACTGGAAGTTCGAGCACCCCTACACCTGGGTGAACTCCGGTGGCCTCGGCACGATGGGCTTCGCCGTGCCCGCCGCCATCGGGGCCAAGGTCGGGCGGCCCGACGCCATGGTCTGGGCCGTCGACGGCGACGGCTGCTTCCAGATGACCGCTCAAGAGCTGGTCACCGCCGCCGCCGAGCGCATCCCGGTGAAGATCGCCATCCTCAACAACGCCTATCTCGGCATGGTCCGCCAGTGGCAGGAGATGTTCTACGAGGAGCGCTACTCCGAGGTGTACCTCTCGCCCGACCTGCCCGACTACAAGCTCTGGGCCGAGGCCATGGGCTGCGTGGGGATGCGGGTCGACTCACCGGAGGAGGTGCAGTCGGCCATCCAGAAGGCCAACGAGATCGACGACCGCCCGGTGGTGATCGACTTCCGCACCGATTCCTCGGAGAAGGTCTTTCCGATGGTGGCGGCGGGGGCCAGCAACGACGACATCATCACCGACCCCTCCCTCGGCAAGGACATCGTCCAATGAGAGATGCCACGCACCACCTCCTGTCGGTCCTCGTGGAGAACAAGGCCGGTGTGCTCGCCCGCGTGTCCGGACTCTTCGCCCGCCGTGGGTTCAACATCATCAGCCTCGCCGTGGCTCCCACGGAGGACGAGCGCTTCAGCCGCATCACCATCGCCGTGGACGCCGACTCGGCTCCCCTCGAGCAGGTCACCAAGCAGCTCTTCAAGCTCATCAACGTCGTGAAGATCACCGAGCTCGACCCTCGAGCGGCCGTCGAGCGAGAGCTCCTCCTCGTCACCGTCGACGCACCGGCGGCCACGCGCGGGCAGATCATCGAGCTGGTCGACGTGTTCGAGGGCAAGATCCTCAACGTCGGCCACGATCGCCTCACGATCTCGCTCGAGGGGCACCCGGAGAAGCTCGACGACTTCGAGGAGCTCCTCCGCCCCTACGGGATCAGCGAGCTGGCCCGCACCGGCCGCGTGGCGTTGGCCCGCATCGACAACACCTCGCGCCTGCGCACGGCGAGGAGCGCGTGATGGACCGGGAGGCCTTCCTGCCGCCGCGCGTCCGTGGGCTGCCCGCGTTCGACGGGCCCTTCGACGCCTTCCGGCTGGTCGCCGACGGGTGCGATGTCCTCTTCGCCACCTACCCGGGGGGCACGACCATCGACCCGCACGAGCACGATACCGACAACGTCGGCGTGATCACTGCGGGCGCGCTCTTCCTGACCGTCGGCGACGTCGAGACGCGGTATGGGCCCGGCGATTGGTACCACCTGGCCCCGGGCACCGAACATGGTGCCCGCTTCGAGCAGGACACCGCCGAGATAGAGCTCTGGTTCGCCCACGACGGAAGTGACGACTGATGGCCAACGTGTACTACGACAAGGACGCCGACCCCTCGCTGATCGCCGGCCGCAAGGTCGCCGTCATCGGGTACGGCTCACAGGGCCATGCCCATGCCCTGAACCTCAAGGAGTCGGGCGTCGACGTGCGCGTGGGCCTCCGCCCCGAGTCGGCGTCGGTGGCCAAGGCCGAGGCGGCCGGGCTGCGGGTGCTCTCGGTGGCCGACGCCACCGATGAGGCCGACCTCATCATGCTCCTAGGGCCCGACACCGAGCACAAGGCGATCTTCAACGAGCACATCGCGCCAAACCTCTCCTCCGGTGACGCACTGTTCGTCGGCCACGGGTTCTCGGTGCGCTTCGACCAGGTGGTGCCCCAGGCTGACATCGACGTCGCTCTCGTGGCCCCCAAGGGCCCCGGTCACCTCGTGCGCCGCACCTACACCGAGGGCGGCGGCGTGCCGTGCCTCATCGCCGTGGCCCAAGATGCCTCGGGCCAGGCCCGTGACCTCGCGCTCTCCTACGCCGCGGCCATCGGCGGCGCACGAGCCGGCGTGCTCGAGACCACCTTCGAGGAGGAGACCGAGACCGACCTCTTCGGCGAGCAGGTCGTGCTGTGCGGTGGCCTCACCGCGCTGGTGCAGGCCGGCTTCGAGACCCTCGTCGACGCCGGCTACCAGCCGGAGTCGGCCTACTTCGAGTGCCTCCACGAGCTGAAGCTCATCGTCGACCTCATGTACGAGCAGGGCATCGCCGGCATGCGGTACTCCATCTCCGACACCGCCGAGTACGGCGACCTCACCCGTGGCCCCCGCATCATCACCGAAGCGGTGAAGGCCGAGATGCGCAAGGTCCTCGACGAGATCCAGGACGGTCGCTTTGCGGCGGAGTGGGTGGCCGAGAGCGAGAGCGGTCGGGCCACCTACAAGGCCCTCCAGCAGAAGGGCACCGAGCACCAGATCGAGCACGTCGGCGAGCAGCTCCGCGGCATGATGCCCTGGATCTCGGCCGGCAAGCAGCGGGTCCAGGACATCAGCGGCGGCTGAGCCCATCCGGGCCGTCTCCTGGCCTCGTATGGGGGGCATGGTGCGACCCAAGCTGCCCGAGCTCATCGTCGGCGTGCTCGCCGCCGTCCTCCTCGTCGGATCCGTGGTGGGTTTGACCCGAACCCGCGAGAGTGCTGGGCCCGCGACCCCGGTCGAAGAGGCGGCGCCGGGCGAAGCGGTCACCGCCATCGAGATCGTCGACTTCACCTTCGGTCCCAAGGAGGCGACGGTGGCCGTCGGCGACACCCTCACCTGGACCAACGTCGACAGCGCCGTCCACACGGTGACCGGCAAGGAGAACGAGCTCCTGCTGTCAGACGACCTGGCCCAGGACGCCACCTACGAGGTGACCTTCGAGGAGGCCGGGACCTTCGAGTACATGTGCAAGTTCCACCCGAACATGCTGGGCACGATCACGGTGGAGGGATGACCATGGCACGCTCCCGCATGCTCCGACTGGTCGGTGCGGTGCTTCTCCTGATCGGCGGCGCTGTCCACCTCAAGCTCAACCTCGATGACTACGGCACCGAGGACATCTCCCGCACCTTCGCCATCAACGCCGGCGCGTCGGCGCTCGTCGCGCTCTACCTCTTGCTGCGCAACGACATCCTCGGCCCGCTGGCCGGCATCGCCGTCAGCGTGGGGACGTTGATCGGGTTCGGTCTGAGCCGCCAGGGCGACGGCATCCTCGACTTCCGGGAGGTCGGCTTCAACCCGTCACCCGATGCTGCCGTCACCGTGGCGGTCGAGGCCCTGGCCATCGTGGTGCTCGCTGTCGCAGCTCTCCAGGCGCAGCGGGCTACATCGTCTCCGCGAAGCTGACGTCCCCCTCGCCCCGCAGCACGTTCTTGAGCAGCTTGCCGCTGGCGTTGCGGGGCAGCTTGTCCTGGGTCAGGTCGACGTAGGCCGGCACCTTGAAGGCGGCCAGACCCTCCGCCACCCACTGCTTGACCGTGGTCTCCGTGAGCGTCGATCCCTCCTCCAGCTGCACGGTCGCCTTGACCTCCTCACCCAGCTCGGGATGCGAGACGCCGTAGATGGCGGCGTCGGCGATCTCCGGGTGGCTCACGAGCCGCTGCTCGATCTCCACGCTGTAGATGTTCTCGCCGCCTCGGATGATCATGTCCTTCTTGCGGTCGGTGATGAAGAGGAAGCCCTCGTCGTCGAGGTGGCCGACGTCGCCGGTGTGGAGCCAGCCGTCGGGGTCGATGGCCTCGGCGGTGGCCTCGGGCTTGTTCCAGTAGCCGGCCATGAGGATGGGTCCGGTGATGCACACCTCGCCCGTCTCCCCGACGCTGAGCTCCTGCCCGTCGCCGCCGACGATCTTGAGCGACACGGTCGGCACCGGTGGCCCCACCGAGGTGGGCTTGTCGAGGGCCTCCTGCCCGGAGATGACCGTTGCCACCGATGACGTCTCGGTGAGGCCGTAGGCGTTCGAGGTGCTCGCCACGTTCGGGAAGGTGTCGGCGATCATCCGCTGGAGCTCGTCGGCCGAGGGGGAGCCCCCGAAGGCGACCGACTTGACCGAGGAGGTGTCGTAGTCGTGCCGGTCGGGGTGCTCGCACACCCGCCACACCATGGTCGGCACCGTGGCCCAGACCGTGACGCCGTGCTCCTGGATCAGCTCGAGGGCCGACGCGGGGGTGAACCGACCCTCAGGCATGATCAGCTTGAGCCCGGCCAGCAGCCCGACGACGAGGGTGGAGTGGCAGCCCGACACGTGGAACAGCGGGGAGGTGAACAGAGCCACGTTGGCCCCGCCGCCGGCATCGGGAAGGGCACCCCCGCCGGACATGGATCCAGCCACCGCGTTGTACATCGTGTTCTGCAGGTTGGCCACCATGCTCCGGTGGGTGGAGATGGCTCCCTTTGGTCGCCCGGTGGTGCCCGAGGTGTAGAAGATCACCGCGTGGTCGTCCTCGGCGATGTCCTCGTCTACGAAGTCGTTGGTGGGCGAACCGGTCAGCTCGTCATACGAGTGGATCCGGGGATCGTCGGCCAGGCCGAGGTCACCGGGGGAGCAGTCGACCAGGAACACGTGCTCCAGGGCCGGTGCCCCGTCGAGTGAGCCGGCGATGCGCTCGAAGCGCTTCCGGTCGGCCACCAGCACCTTGGCGCCGGAGTCCTGCAGGC
Source organism: Acidimicrobiales bacterium (assembly GCA_039927735.1). Taxonomy (GTDB): domain Bacteria; phylum Actinomycetota; class Acidimicrobiia; order Acidimicrobiales; family VFJN01; genus VFJN01. Next base: position 4,662 of record JBDSUN010000030.1, read on the forward strand.
CGTACTCGATCTCGTCGGTCGTCCACCACCCGTTGAGCCCCACGAGCACCGCGCCCTGCTGCACCGCCGCCCAGAACGTGAGGCACCACTCCGGGTTGTTCTGGGAGAGCACGGCGACGCGATCGCCCTTGGTCAGCCCGAACCGCTCCCGCAGCGCCTGGGCCACGCCGTTGGCGGTCTGGACGAAGGTGCCGAAGCCGTAGGTGCGCTCGCCGTAGACGAGGAAGGTCTGGTCGTCCCCGCGGAGCAGCCCGACCTCGGCCACCGAGCGCAGCGAGGGCATCCGGTTGGCGTACACCTGCGTGGGTCGACCGAGCACCTCCTCGGTGACGACCTCGAACATCCCCCCGGGCCCGGTGAGCTGGGCGCGTACCTCAGCACTGGTCGGCATGGGGCGGGACCGTAGTTGGCATGATCATGGACGACCGTGATCCCGGATGTCTACTATCCAGGATATGCGGATGAGCGACTCGGTGGAGTGGGCCCTGCACTGCTGCACGGTGCTGGCGACCCTGCCGGCCGACCAGGCGCTGCCCGCCGCCCGCCTGGCCGAGTTCCACGAAGTGCCCCCGGCCTACCTGGCCAAGGCGATGCAGGCGCTGACCAGCGCCCGCATCACCGAGTCGAGGTCGGGCCCGCTCGGGGGGTACCGGCTGGCCCGTCCGCCCGCTGAGGTCACGCTCCTCCAAGTCGTCCTGGCCGTGGACGGGGAGGCGACCGCCTTCCAGTGCCGGGAGATCCGCCAGCGGGGCCCGGCGGCCGCGCCCGTCGCCAAGGCCTACCGCCGCCCGTGCGGCATCGCCCGGGCCATGTGGCGAGCCGAGGACGCTTGGCGGGCCGAGCTGGCCGCCTCCACCGTCGGCGACCTGGTGGCCGAGCTCCTGGCCACGGTCGCGCCGGCGCAGCTGGTCAAGGGCGCCGAATGGATGCAAGCCGTCGAGATCACGAGGAGGAACCGAACATGAAGATCTTTGTGGCTGGAGGGACGGGTGTCGTCGGCACCCGGGCCCTACCGGCGCTGGTGACCGCAGGCCACGAGGTCGCGGCCGTGGCGCGCACCGAGGCCAAGGCGGACCTGGTGCGATCGCTGGGCGGTGCGCCGGTGACGGTCGACCTGTTCGACGCCGACGCCGTGCGGGCGGTGGTCGTCGGCCACGAGGTGGTGGTCAACCTGGCCACGAGCATCCCGCCGCTCGCCAAGGCGGCCCGGCGCTCAGCCTGGGCGACCAACGAGCGGCTGCGGAGCGAGGCGTCGAACCACCTGGTGGACGGCGCGCTGGCGGCCGGCGCCGGCTGGTACATCCAGGAGTCGATCGCGTTCCCGTACCTCGACCACGGGGACCAGTGGATCGACGAGGACCATCCGGTCGATCACGTCGGCCCCTTCGCCGGGGCCCGGGACGCGGAGGCGGCGGCGGCCCGCTTCGCCAAAGGCGGTGGGGCCGGCGTGGTGCTCCGGTATGCCCAGTTCTACGCCCCCGACAGCACGCACACGAAGGCCGCCAACGCCACTGTGCGGCGGCGGATCAACCCGTTCCTCGGCGGTCCGGGCGGCTACACCTCGTTCCTCCACGCGGAGGACGCCGGCTCGGCGGTGGTGGCCGCCCTGCGCGCGCTGTCGGGGACCTACAACGTGGGGGATGACGAACCCCTGACACGGGCCGAGGCCGGTGAGGTCGTGGCCGAGGCGCTCGGGGTGAAGCCACCACACCCTCTCCCCAAGGTCGTGCGGGCGGTCAGCCCTGCCAGCGCCAAGCTCCTGATGAAGTCGCTGCGGGTCTCGAACGGCCGCTTCAAGGCCGCCACAGGGTGGTCGCCGGCCCATCCCTCGATCCGTGGCTCGTGGCCGACGGAGACGTCGTCATGACGGTGCTCCGCCGCCTCGCGCTGGTGGTCCTGGCCGGTGCCTCCGGTGTGGTGGGCATCTGGGCCCAGGCGTTTCCACGTGGCTTCTACGACGGCTTCCCGGGCATGGGGCGGGTCTGGGTGGCGGTGGACGGGCCCTTCAACGAGCATCTCGTGCGGGACGTCGGTGGCCTCAACCTCGGGCTCGCCTTCGTGGCCGTCCTGGCGCTGGTGACCGGCAGCCTGCTGCTGGCCCGGGCCGCCGGTGGGGCGGCGCTGATCTACGGCGTCCCCCACCTCGCCTACCACGCCGCCAACCTCGACCCCTACGACACGGGCGACGCCGTCGCCCTCATCGTCTCCCTCAGCATGGCGGCGGTGGCCGCCGGCCTGGCCATCGCTGCCCCGACGGATCCGGACCCCGCCTGACGCCGTGTTCGGAAAGAGAGAGACACGGCAACGCCGAGGTTGAGGAACGTGGGCTCACCTGTGACCCCAGGTTCCTCAAAGGGCGGCAGATGACCCCTATTTCCTCGGCTGGTTGCGCCGGGACGACCGCCAGCGGGCGTGGTATCGGCCGCACCGCTCCGCCTCGTCGCGCCCTGGCTCTTGCCCTTCCTGACCGACTGCCGTCCGCTCATCGGAAGCTCGGGGCCACCTGCTCGATGATGGCGTCCATGCGGTCGAGCTTGCGGTTGCCCCGGCCGAGGGTGAAGTCGGGCACGATGACCTCGTCGAGACCGGCCGACTGCCAGGCGGCGACCGCCTCGGCGACGTCGTCGGTGGTGCCGGCGATGGCGGCACGGCCGGCGTCGGTGCGGAAGGTCTCGGCCTTGGCGGAGTCGTCGGTGAGGAGCACGAGGGCCTGGGCGGAGCGCTGGATGGCCGCGGGATCGCGGTCGATGGCGTCGCAGCGCCGGTCGAGCACTCCCGATCGCTCGGCGATGTCGTCGGCCAGGCCCCACATGTTCCACTCGTCGGCGTAGCGGGCCACGATGCCCATCATGCGGTCGCCCTTGCCGCCGATGAGCAGCGGCAGCGGTGACTGGACGGGCTTGGGCTCGCTGATGGCGTCGGTGAGCCGGTAGAAGCGGCCGTCGACGGTGGTGGTGGGCTCCCGCAGCAGCCCGTGCCAGATCTGGCAGGCTTCCTCGAAGCGGCTGACCCGATCCCCGGGGGGCGGCAGCTCGATGCCGTATTGGGCGTGCTCGTTCTCCTGCCAGCCGGCCCCCACGCCGAGGACGACTCGCCCATGGCTGATGTGATCGACGGTGGCGGCCCAGTTCGCCAGCACCGCAGGGTGGCGGTAGGTGTTGCCGAGCACGAGGTTGCCGAGGCGCACGCGCTGGGTGGCGACGGCCAGCGCCGCCAGCCCGGCGGTGCCCTCCAGGGTGGGGGTCTCGACCATCCCGCCCTCGTTGCCCATGAAGTGGTCCATGAGGTAGACGCCGTCCCAGCCGGTGGCCTCGGCGTGGCGACTGATCTCGAGGACGTCGGGCCATGGCTGGGCCAGCGTCGGCCAGATGGAGAAGCGCATGGGTCCGACCCTACGAGCCGGTGACGCCGCCGCCCCCCACCGCTCATGCGAGGACGAGGACCCCACCAGGGCGGTCATCCGGCCGGCGAGACGTCGAGGTGGTCCTGTCGTGAGCCCTTAGCGCGCCAGGGCATCCACGACGTGGTCGACGCAGCGGGTGAGGGCGGCCACGTCGTCGGGCTCGATGGCGGGGAAGAGGGCCACCCGCAGCTGGTTGCGGCCGAGCTTGCGGTAGCTCTCGGTGTCGACGATCCCGTTGTCGCGCAGGACGGCCGAGACCACGTTGGCGTCGGCCACGGCGTCGTCCAGGTCGATGGTGGCGACGACGTGGCTCCGGGCCTCCGGCTCGGTGACGAACGGGGTGGCGTAGGTCGATGCCTGGGCCCAGTCGTAGATCGTGGTGGCCGAGCGGTCACAGCGGGAGGCGGCCCACTCCAGCCCGCCGTTCTGGTTGATCCACTCGACCTGCTGGTTGGCGAGGAAGACGGTGGCCAGCGCCGGTGTGTTGTACGTCTGGTCCTTGCGGCTGTTGGCCAGGGAGATGGCGAGGTCGAGCGACGCCGGCACCCAGCGGTCCGACGCCGCGATCCGCTCGATCCGCTCGATGGCGGCCGGTGACGCCGCCGCCAGCCACAGGCCGCCGTCGGAGGCCAGGCACTTCTGCGGCGCGAAGTAGTAGACGTCGACCTCGTTGGGATCGAAGCGCAGGCCGCCCGCCGCGGAGGTGGCGTCGACCAGCACCAGCCCCTCCGCTCCGACCGGGCGCTCCAGCGGCATGGCCACGCCGGTGGAGGTCTCGTTGTGGGTGAGGCAGTAGGCATCGACCTCCGCGTCCGTTTCAGGAAGCGGGTGGCTGCCGGGCTCGGCGAAGAGGTTGGCCGGCTCCCCCAGGTGGGGAGCCGCGGCGGCGGCGTCGGCGAACTTGGAGGAGAACTCGCCGAAGCGAAGGTGCTGGCTTCGGGTGTCGATCAGGCCGAAGGTGGCGGCATCCCAGAACGACGTCGTGCCTCCGTTGCCGAGGAGGATCTCGTAGCCATCGGGGAGCGCCAGAAGCTCGGCCAGGCCGTTGCGCAGCGCGCCCACCTCGAACTGCACCCGGGCCTGACGGTGCGACGTCCCGAGGTAGTCGCGTCCAGCCGCCGCCAGCGCCTCGACCGCTTCGGGCCGGACCTTGGAGGGCCCGCAGCCGAACCGCCCGTCCGCCGGGAGCAGGTCGACCGGGATCTTGATGTCAGGGGTGGCGGGAGGAGTCACCGTGCCATGATCGCGGACCGACGTACGAAGGAGCGACCCCGTTGGCCACCCCCCGCACCGACGCCCGCGTGTCCCGCCGCATCGCGGCCATC
>JBDSUN010000031.1:0-6298 GCA_039927735.1 Acidimicrobiales bacterium
TGGCCGAGCTGGGCGCGGCCGATGGTCCTTCCACCCTGCCGGATCCCGAGGTGGCCAACACCACCACCACGTCGTCGACGGTGGCGGGCGACGCCACCACCACCACCACCACCACCACCACGGTGGCGGGAGACGCGACCACCACGACCACCGCAGCACCGTAGGCAGCATGCGGGCGGTCGTCCTCGTGGGGGGCTTCGGCACCCGCCTCCGCCCGCTCACGCTCACCCGTCCGAAGCAGATGCTCCCGGTCGGCAACCGCCCGATGATCGAGCGCGTGCTCGGTCACCTCGCCGGCCACGGGATCACCTCCGCCGTGCTGGCCCTCGGCTACCGGGCCGCCGGGTTCCAGGATGCCTACCCCACCGGCGACTGTGCTGGCGTGGCCCTCCGCTACGCCATCGAGCCCGAGCCGCTCGGCACCGCCGGAGCCGTGCGGTTCGCGGCCCTCGACGCTGGCATCGCCGAAACCTTCCTCGTCCTCAACGCCGATGTGCTTACGGATCTCGACGTCACCGCGCTGATCGCCGACCACCAGCGATCGGGGGCCGAGGGCACCATCGCCCTGCACCGGGTGGAGGACCCGTCCGCGTTCGGCGTGGTGCCCACCGATGCCGACGGGCGGGTGATGTCGTTCATCGAGAAGCCACCGCCGGGTGAGGCCGTCACCGACCTCATCAACGCCGGCACCTACGTGCTGGAGCCCTCGGTCCTCGACCGGATCGCCCCCGACCTGGCCGTCAGCATCGAGCGATCGACCTTTCCCGCCATGGTCGCCGATGGCACGCTGCACGCCATGGACGGCGACACCTACTGGATCGATGCGGGCACGCCGGCCACCTACCTGGCCGCCAACCTCGATCTGGTCAACGGGCGTCGTCAGCCGGTGGAGGCAGGTGTCCACGCCGATGCCCAGGTCGACGGTGCCGTGGTGGCCTCGGTGGTCGGCGCCGGGGCCAAGATCGCGGAAGCCGCCATCGTCTCCGGGTCCGTTCTGCTGCCCGGATGTGTGGTCGGTGCCGGAGCCCTGGTGCAGGATGCCATCATTGGCGAGGGCGCCTCGATCGGCGCCGGCGCCGTAGTGGACCAGGGCACCGTCGTCGGCGACGAGGTCGTCGTGCCCGCCGGTGCCCACCTGACCGCCGTGCGGATCCCGGAGGAGAGCTGATGCGAGCCTTGGTCACCGGAGGAGCCGGGTTCATCGGCTCTACGCTCGTCGACCGGCTGCTGGCCGAGGGCCACAGCGTCGACGTGGTCGACGACCTGTCCAGCGGGTCGCTGGCCAACCTGGCCGAGGCCCGGTCGGACCGCGACAACGAGCTCAAGGTCCACCAGGTCGACATCCGCGACGCGGCTGTCATCGAGGTGATCGGCCGGCGCCAGCCGGAGGTGGTGTTCCACCTCGCCGCCCAGGCCGATGTCCGGGTCTCGGTGGCCCGCCCCGCCTTCGACGCCGAGGTCAACGTGGTGGGCAGCCTCAACGTGCTCGAAGGGGCTCGGGTGGGCGGTGCCCGCAAGATCGTGTTCGCCTCCAGCGGCGGCACCATCTACGGGGAGCCGGCTCCGGCCGACCTCCCCGTGAAGGAGTCGCACCCACAGCAGCCGCTGTCGCCCTACGGCGTGGCCAAGCGGGTGGTCACCGACTACCTCCACGTCTACCGGGAGCTCCACTCCATCGAGTTCACGTCGCTGGCCATGGCCAACATCTATGGCCCTCGACAGGACCCGCACGGTGAAGCCGGCGTGGTGGCGATCTTCGCCGGGCTCCTGCTGGCCGGAAAGCCCTGCACGGTCTTTGGCGACGGCGCCCAGACGCGTGACTTCGTCTACGTCGACGACGCCGTCGACGCCTTCGTCCGGGCGGCGGACCGCGGCAGCGGGCTGCTCTGCAACATCGGCACCGGGGTGGAGACGTCGGTGAACGAGCTCTACGACGCCATGGCGGTCGCCGCCGGGGTCACCGAGCCAGCCGTCCACGCCGAGGCGCGGCCTGGCGAGCTGGCCCGCAGCGCCCTTGATCCGGGTCGAGCCTCCCTGCACCTCGGGTGGGAGCCCTGGACAGATCTGTCCACAGGCGTCACCGAGGTGCTCCGGTGGTTCAAGGGCTGAGGGCTCAGCGGAACAGGTCTTCCTGCGGCGGGCGGACCACCTCAGCGTGCACCTCGCCCCGCCCGAGCCACGCCTGATCCACCCCCCGCACGACGGCGGCCGCCACCCCCGTCGCCTTGCCCATGACCAGCTCCGCCGCCGAGGCCAGCTCGTCGACCACGCACACCTCGGTCACCTGGAGCTCTCGGCCCCGGTCGTCCTCGGTGCCGCGCAGGTCCACCACGGCCTGAATGCCGGCACACCCGATGGCCACGTCCGTGAGGCCCCTGCGCCACGGTCGCCCGAACGTGTCGGAGATGATCACCGCCACCTCCACGCCCAGCGTCGCCCGGATCCCGTCCCGGATGCGACGCGCCGACCGGTCGCTGTCGTCGGGGAGCAGGGCAGCCCAGCCCTCGTCCACGTTGGACAGGTCCACCCCAGCGTTGGCGCACACGAAGCCGTGCCTCGTCTCGCTGATGATGAGGTCTCCCCGTCGGCGGACGATGCGGACGGACTGCGCCTCGACGATGGCCTTGTGGCCGCGGGGGTCGCTGGCGTCGATGCGGACCATGGCGTCCTCGGCCTTGGACACGACCTTCTGGGTGACCACCACCACATCGCCGGTGCGCAGGTCAGGTTCGGCAACGGCGATGAGCCCGGCGAGGTCGTCGCCCGCCCGCACCTCGGGGATGCCCTCGATGGCGAAGACCTCGAGGTGGTTCATGCCAGCACGATCTCGGCCAGCGCCAGCGCCTCGCTCGGCCCCCGCATGATGGTGGGGGCCACGACGCACCGCAGGCCCTCGGCTTCGACGGCACGGCGCTGGTCGACGTCGGCCTCGTCGATCACGAGGGTGGCCACGAGGGAAGCGTAGAGGCGGGCGACCCCGACGACCGTGGCGTCGTGGCCGAGCTCTCGCATCAGGCGATCGGCCGGGCCCTTCAGGGCGACGCCGGCGATGAGGGGCGAGACGGCCACGCCGTCATCCCGGCGAGCCTCGACCGCCGAACGCACCCCGGGGACGGCCAGCACCGGGTCGATGGAGACCAGCGGGTTCGAGGGGGCGATCACGACGCGCTCGGCGCCGGCGATGGCCTCGAGCACGCCCGGAGCTGGGCCAGCGTCGGCGGCGCCGTCGAAGCGCACCGCCGTCACCGCCACATCGTGGTGACGTTGCACGAAGTACTCCTGAAAGCCGATCTCGCCGTCGCCTTCCACGGTCACCATGGTCTGCAGGCGATCGTCCGTGACCGGGAGCAGCTGCAGGCCGAGATCCCAAGCCGTGGCGATCTCCCGGGTCACCGTCGAGAGCGGGGCGCCGGAGCGCAGGCGGTCGGTGCGGTAGAGGTGGGTACCGAGGTCCCGGTCGCCCAGGTTGAACCACGTACGGGCGGCTGGGAAGCGGGCCAGCGCCTCCATCGTCCGCCAGGTCTCGCCGGCGAGGCCCCAGCCCCGTTCGGGGTCGATGGCGTCGGCCAAGGTGTACGTGACGGTGTCGAGGTCGGGGCTGATGTGGAGCCCGTGCAGCTCGACGTCATCGCCGACGTTCACGATGGCGGTGAGGTCAGCCGGTGGGACGGCCTGCACGAGCCCGGCCAGCAGCCGGGCGGCGCCGACCCCTCCGCACAGGACTGCGATCAGCTGATGCCTCGGAGGCGGCCGGAGAGCAGCTCGATGTCGGCGTCGACCATCATTGTGACGAGCTCCTCGAAGGAGGTGCGTGGCTTCCACCCGAGGATGGCTTTGGCCTTCGAGGCGTCCCCGATGAGGAGCTCCACCTCGGCCGGACGCATGAACTTCTCGTTGATGGTCACGTGGTCCTCGTAGTTGAGCCCGACGTGGCCGAAGGCGATCTCGCAGAACCGCCGAACGGAGTGCGTCTCACCCGTGGCGATGACGTAGTCGTCGGGATGGTCCTGCTGCAGCATCATCCACATGGCCTCGACGTAGTCGCCGGCATAGCCCCAGTCGCGCTCGGCATCGAGGTTGCCCAGCGGGAGCGTGTCCACCATGCCGAGCTTGATCTTGGCCACGTTGTAGCTGACCTTTCGGGGCAGGAACTCCATGCCCCGCCGGGGCGACTCGTGGTTGAACAGGATGCCGCTGGACGCATGCAGGTCGTAGGACTCCCGGTAGTTGACGGTGATCCAGTGGCCGTAGAGCTTGGCCACCCCGTAGGGCGAGCGCGGGTAGAACGGGGTGCGCTCGGTCTGCGGCACCTCCTGCACCTTGCCGAACATCTCACTCGAGCTGGCCTGGTAGAAGCGGATGCCTGGATCGACGATGCGGATGGCATCGAGCAGCCGGGTGACACCCAGAGCAGTGATCTCGCCGGTGAGCACCGGCTGCGTGAACGACGTCTGCACGAAGGACTGGGCGGCGAGGTTGTACACCTCGTCGGGCCGGCACTCTCGGAGGATCGAGATGAGAGAGGCCTCGTCGAGCAGATCGCCGGAGGATGTGTACGGGTCCAGGACGACGCGGTCCTGGAGGTGGGCGATGCGCTCGAAGTTCGTGGTGCTGCTGCGGCGCACCATGCCGATGACCTCGTAGCCCTTGTCGAGCAGCAGCTCGGCCAGGTAGGAGCCGTCTTGGCCCGTGATGCCGGTGATCAGGGCGCGCTTGGTCATGAGGTCTCCGATGCGGTGGGCGAGGGGGTGCGCACCCGGGCGCGCATGTCGTCGAGGAGGTCGGCGATCGTCTGCTCGATGGGAATGTCCGGCTGCCATCCGGTGGCGTCACGCAGCTTCGTGCCGTCGCCCCGAAGCACGGGTAGGTCGACGGGGCGCAGGAGGCTCGGGTCCGTCACGAGCTCGACGGGGCGGTGCGCCTTGGCCACCAGCAGGTCGGCGAGGGTCTGGATGGCGATGTCGACGCCGCTGCAGACGTTGTAGACGGCCCCGGGCTCGCCAGCTTCGATGAGCAGCCGGTAGGCCCGCACGACGTCTCGGACGTCGGTGACGTCACGGCGAGCCGAGAGGTTGCCGACCGCGATGGTGTCGGCGTCGTCTCGTTCGGCTCGGGCGATGCGGGCGGCGATGGCCGGGGCGACGAACTGCTCCGACTGGCCGGGTCCGAGGTGGTTGAACGGGCGCACCCGCACCACGCCCAGCCCGTGGCCGAGGAAGGCCTGCTGGGCCAGCGCATCGGCGGCCAGCTTGGAGGCGGCGTACGGGCTGGTCGGGCGCAACGGCGATGACTCGGTCAGGGGAAGCTCGTCCTCGGTGACGACCCCGTAGACATCTGCGCTGGCCACCGCCAGCACCCGTCCGACCCCGGCGGCGGTGCAGGCCCGCAGCACGTGGAGCGTCCCTTCGGCGTTGATCCTGAACACCCGGACGGGGTCGGTCCACGACGCGCCCACATCCGCGAACCCGGCGAGGTGGTACACCACGTCGGGCTGCAGCGCGGCGATCCGCTCCTGCACCGCAGCCCCATCGGTGATGTCGACCGGTTCGTCGCCCGAGCGGTCGAGGATCGACACCTGATCGCCGACGGCCCGCAGGTGGGCGGCGAGGTGCTGGCCCACGAAGCCGTGGCCGCCCGTGATGAGCGCGTGCATCCTGCGGATGCTACCGACCGACCCTCAGACCTCAGCCATGCGGTGCCACAGTCGGGCCAGCCCGTCGACGGTCCGGGCCCAGGTGTACTCCTCGGCGCGCTGCTGACCGCTCCGGGCGAGGTGGTCCCGACGAGGCTCGTCGGCCAAGAGGTCGGCGATGGCCTGGGCCAGCGCCGGCGCGTCGGCGGGCTCGACGAGCACTCCGGCGTCACCGACCAGCTCCGTGAGGCCTCCCACGGCGGTGGCGATCACCGGCGTACCGGCCATCATCGCCTCCCCGGCGGGGAGTCCGAAGCCCTCATAGCGCGAAGCCATGACCAGGCACCGGGCGCCGGCGAGCAGGTCGACGCGGCCCTGTTCGCGGATCCGTCCCAGCCGGATGATCCGGTCGCTGTGTCGAGCTCGGGAGAGGGCGACGGTCAGCTCCTCGGCGCCCCAACCGTCCTGTCCGGCCAACACCAGGCGCACGTCGGGGTCGTCGTCGGCGACGAGGTCGAATGCTGCCACCAGGGTCGGCAGATCCTTGCGGGGTTCGACCGTGCCGATCCACACCACGTAGCTGGAGCCACCGGCGAGCGTCCGTCCTGCGTCGGCGTCAGCTCGGAGGGGCGTACGGCTGATGCCGTTGGGCACCGCCACGACCCG
>JBDSUN010000032.1:0-3748 GCA_039927735.1 Acidimicrobiales bacterium
GGCTTCGCCGCCCACGCCGAGCGCCACGGCGACGGGCTCCGCATCGTGTCCGACCACTGCCCGTTCGGTGGTGCCGCCATCGAGCACCCGGTCATCTGTGCGGTGGACCGGGGCCTCGTGCGCGGCATGCTCGGCGCCCTCTACGGGGAGGCGGGCACGACGACGTCGTCGAGCCGGCCCATGGGCGACGATCAGTGCATCACCTCGATCACCGGCTGAGGCCGTGACGCGGCACTACCTGGACCACGCCTCCACCTCCCCGCTTCGACCCGAGGCCCTGGCGGCCATGGTCGAGTGGCTGGGTCGGAGCGGCGACCCGGGGCGGATCCATGCCGAGGGCCTCGAGGCCCGCAGGGGGGTGGAGACGGCGCGGGAGCAGGTGGCCTCGCTCCTCGGGGCACGTCCACGATCGGTCGTGTTCACCAGCGGGGCCACCGAGGCCATCGCCGCCGCCTGCTGGGGTGCCGCCGAACGGGGCGCCCACCAGGTGCTGGCCGCCGTGGAGCACTCGGCCGTGCGGCTGGCGGCCGAGGCGCACGGCGAGGTGACCGTCGTCGGCGTCGACGGGCTCGGACGGGTCGATCCCGACGAGCTGCTCGGTGCCGTCCGCCCCGACACCGCCCTCGTCCACCTGCAGTGGGGCAACCACGAGGTCGGCACCCGTCAGCCGGTGGCGGAGGTGGTGGCCGCCTGCCGGGAGCGCGGCCTGCTCGTCCACGTCGACGCTGCTCAAGCCGCGGGCCACGATCCGATCGCCTTCGACGACCTCGGCGCCGACCTGCTCTCGGTGTCGGCCCACAAGCTCGGCGGCCCCCCCGGGCTCGGCGCTCTCCTCGTCCGTCGCGGGCTCCGGTTGAGGCCGCTGCTCGTCGGCGGCGACCAGGAGCGGGCCCGGCGGGCGGGCTTGGAGCCGGTGGCGGCCATCGCCGGCTTCGGCGCCGCCACGTCGGCCATCGACACCGAGCGCGAATCGATGACCCAGCGACTCCTGACCAATCGCGTGCTGGCGGCAGCTCCCACCCTCGACGGGGTCCACGTCTACGGCGACCCGAACGACCGGCTCCCCCACCTCGTCTGCCTCGGGATCGACGGCATCGAGCCCCAAGCCGTGCTGCTCGGCCTCGACCGAGCCGGCGTGGCCGCCCACTCCGGCTCCGCCTGCTCGTCGGAGGCTCTGGAGCCGTCGCCGGTGCTCGAAGCGATGGGTGTCGACGCCCACCGGAGCCTCCGCCTGTCCGTCGGCTGGCCCTCCACCGACGCCGACATCACCGCCGCCCTCGACGCCCTCCCCAAGATCCTCGCCGACCTCCGAGCCCTCGCCCGCTGACGGCCGCAGCCCGGCCCGCAGGTCTGGTGCACGTAAAGAGCAAGGGCGCGGCGACGGCGGAGCGGTGTGCGGGTACGTCCGCCGCCGTGTTCCTGGCTTCCGGGTCACGAGGTTGGGGGCACCCAGGCGCGGTGAACGACCACCCATGCCCCCAACGTCGGTCCTGGCGACCGTGACCAGGCCTGGCGGCACCGACCACAGCGCTCCGCCTCGCCGCGATCTTGCCCTTCCCGGCCTTCAGGTCGCACGGGCTAGCGTTTCGTGGGTGCGGAAGCTGTACGTGGTGCGGCACGCCGACGCCGGGCACCGGGGGGGGCAACACGAGCCTGACGAACAGCGCTCGCTGTCAGAGCGCGGTGAGCGACAGGCCGACGGCTTGGGCAAGCAGCTCGCCGATGCCGGCATCACCCGACTGCTGGCCAGCCCGTCGTTGCGATGTCAGCAGACCCTCGCCCCGCTGGGCGGGCGGCTCGAGCTGGCCGTCGAGGTCGATGACCGACTCAACGAGGGGCAGGGCGCGGCCGGGGCCCTGGCGGTGGCCGAGGAGATGCGGGACACCAACGCGGTGCTCTGCAGCCACGGCGACGTCATTCCCGATCTGCTCGATGCCCTGGTCGCCGGTGGCACCAGGCTGAAGGGCGAGCTGCGCTGGCAGAAGGCGTCGACGTGGGTGCTGAGCTGGGACGGCGACCACCTGGTCAAGGGCCGGTATCTGCCTCCGCCAAGCTGAGGGCGGCGTCGACGCGAGCTCGCAGGCCGGCGGTCAGCTCGAGCACGAGGGGCGGAGGGTCGAGCCGCTCCAGGATGTCGAGCTGACGGTCGGCTTGGGCCACCAGCCCGTTGTTGAAGAAGACGATGGCCAGGAAGGCGTGGACGTCGGGGTAGTCGGGTTCCACGGTGGCCGCGTCGAGCAGCGAGGTGAGGCCGAGGTCCACCTCACCCTCCAAGGTCAGCAACCAGCCCTTGTAGGTGAGGGCCTCGGGGTTGGTGGGCTGGTCGACGAGCACCTCGTCGAAGAGGGCGATGGCGGCCCCGGCATCGCCCTCGCCGAAGCGCTGACCGGCTTGGTTGAGCTTCTCCGTTACGGACTGACGGATGTCGCCCGAGCTGAACTCCCCCGCGTCCCGCCGGCCGGAGGCCTGGGCTACGAGCAGGCCGGCCAGGCCCGCGAAGACGAGCACGGCGACGACCGTCAGGACGGTCCGCCGGCCGGTGTGTCGGCGCTTCCGGGGCGGGCCGGCCCGTCCTGCTTCGATGGCCCTCAGAACGGCGGCGGCCCGAGCGGTGTAGTCGTCCCGAAGGGCAGCGTGGTCCAGCTCGTCGACGTCGCCGGCGGCGCGCTCGCGCTCCAGGTCCTCCAGCGAGCGCAGCAGGAAGTCCCGCTGATCCTCGAGGGCGGCCAGCGCGGCGGGAGCCAGCGCGGTCATCGATGCCTGAGCGCCTCGTCGACCAGGGCTCGATCCTCCTCGGTGGCAGCCGTCGCCGGGGCCTGACGCCACCGGGCAAAGGCGGCCGACAGCGCTCCCAACGCCACGATCAGCGCGACGACGGGGAGGATCCACACGAGGCCGGCGAACCCCGAGGCGGGGGGGATGAGCTGCACCCGCTCGCCGTAGGTCGCACTGATGGCCTCACGGATCTCCCCGGCGCTCCGGCCTTTCTCGACCTGGGTCGCGATCTCGAGCCGGATGGCCCGGGACGCGGCGACGTCGGAGTCGGCCACGGACTGGCTCTCGCAGATGGGGCACTTCATGGTGCGGGCGATCGTCTCCACCTGCTCCTCGGTGGTGCGCGGCGGCCCGTCGTCGACCGAGGCGCGGACCAGCCCGACCAGCACGACCGAGGCGATCACGATCCAGCTGAGCCGTCGAGGCCGGGCGGTCACGACTCCGCCTCTGCCTCTGCCTCGGTGAAGGCCGCGATCAGCCCGTCGAGGTCGGCCCTGGTGACGCCGCCCGCGAAGCGGTGCACGACCGTGCCGTTCGGCGCGATCACGAACGTCTCCGGAACCTGGGCCACTCCGTAGGCCACGCCGATCCGGTTCTCCGGGTCGTCGATCACCGGCCAGCTGCCGCCGTTTCGATCGAAGAAGGCGCGCGCCTTCTCCGCGGTGTCGTCGAAGGTGACCCCGATCAGCACCGCATCCCCCGTGGCCCGGTGGTCGGCATCGAAGGCGGCCAGCTCCGGGTTCTCCACCTTGCAGGGGGTGCACCAGCTGGCGAAGAAGTTGACCACCACCCACCGGCCTCGGGCGTCGTCGATCGTCACCTCGTCCCCGTCGATGGTGATGCCCTCGGTGGTGGGGGCAAGCCGGCCGATGAGCGGGCTCTGGGAAGCCCGCTCCGTGCTCGGGTCACGCGTGGCCAGCACCGCCACCATGAGCGCAACGAGCACGGCGATCACCACGCTGGCGACCAGGGC
>JBDSUN010000033.1:0-5764 GCA_039927735.1 Acidimicrobiales bacterium
AGCTCTGGAACGGGCCGCGCTGCACGATCGAGAGGTTGATCTCACCGCCGAAGTGGCCGTCGACGAAGACGCCGTAGCCGAAGCCCGTGCCCAGCTGTCGTTCGCGCTGACGGGCCCCGCAGCGCACTGCGAAGGTGGCACGGCTGTGCACGGGATCAGGTGCTCCCGGCGTGCGCAGCGGCTCCCACTTGAGGAGCCAGTCGCCGTTGCGCGAGCGCACCTCGTGCCACGCCGGGAAGTCCTCCACCACCAGGGGTCGGAGCACGACCCGCCGGCCGATCAGGGTGGTCGCCACGAGGGCGCACCTTAGGGCTCCAGGCTGGCCACCAGTCCGTCGAGGATGTCGCTCTCCGACACGAGCAGCTCGTCGATGCCCAAGGTGCGCACCAGCGCCACCAGCGCGCAGCAGCCGCCCACGATGACATCGGCCCGGGCCGCCGCGAGGCCCGGGTTGTGGAGACGGTCCGCCAGCGGCTCGGTGGCCAGAGTGCGGAACACCTCCTCGATCGCGGCGCGAGTGAGGGTGAAGTGGTGCAGCGCATCGCGATCCCACTCCATCAGGCCGATCTCCACGGCCGCCACCGTGGAGATGGTGCCGGCCAGGCCCACGACGGTTCGGGCGCTGGTGGCCGCCGGCACCTCGCGCAAGAGGTCGTCGAACCAGCCCTGCGCTTCGGCGATGGCGTTGGACAGCTCCTCGGGCCCAGGCGGATCGCTGGCGAGGTGCTTCTCGGTGAGGCGCACGCAGCCGATGTCGAAGGACCGGATGTCGTCGACCCGGTCCGTGCCCACCATGCACTCCGTCGATCCGCCGCCGATGTCCACGACGAGGAACGGCCCCTGCGACGTGTCGAGATCGGCGGTGGCGCCGGCGAAGCTCAGCCGCCCCTCCTCCTCGCCGCTCAACAGCTCCGGGCGGGTGCCGACGACGGCCTCGGCGGCGTCGAAGAACACCCCGGCGTTGGTGGCGTCGCGGGCCGCCGAGGTGGCGGTGATGCGCATCCCGGTCACCCCGGCCTCGTCCATGGCGGCCCGGAACTCCCGCAGCACGGCGACGGTCCGTTCGATGGCCTCGGGATCGAGCCGCCCGCTGGCATCCACGCCGCGCCCGAGTCGGGTGATCACCATGCGCCGGTCCACCGTCCGGCCACCGTCGCGCATCAGCAGGCGAGTGGAGTTCGTCCCGCAGTCGATGGCAGCCAGCACGGACACGAACCGACGCTACCGGCGACCCGGCGATCCCCACGTCGAAGAGATCCCGGTCCAGCGAGGACGAAGAGCGAAGGGCGCGACGAGGCGGAGTCGGTGGTAGGTATCGCCGCACTGCGCCTGGTCCCGGCCGCCCGGCATCTGGTTGAGGGCATGAGGGCGCGTCAAACGCACTCCCATGCCCCCAACCTGTCTGGTCTCTGAGTTTGGGGGCACCAGCGCGCGCTCAGCGCGCCGCCATGCCCCCAACCTGATGGCGGAGGACGAGAGCGGGCGGGCGACACCGACCCCTTCGCCCCGCCTCGTCGCGCCCTTCGCCCTTGACCTCGGCTGGGCCCGACCTACCGTGCGTCGTCGAGGTGGGCGTCGATCCAACGGCCGATCGGGTCGTCACCGCCGGCGAGGTGCCAGGCGTAGTGGGCGTGGAGGCACTTGACGCCGATGCGAGTGCCACCGACGCCGCCGCTGGGACGATGGCCGAGGTGGTCGGCGGGGATGGCGGCCCCGCGCTCGGCGGCGTAGCGGGCGTGGGCGGCAGCCAGCTCCTCGGGGTCGACCTCGGCCTCGGCCCGGTCGACGCCGCCGGCCGCCTCGAGGCGCGAGATCCAGGTGCGCTCGGGCTCGCCGACCAGCCAGAAGCGGGTGGGCATCGGTGTGCCGTCGCGCAGCAGGGGGGCGTTGCGCAGCACCAGGGGGGAGCCGTCGGCGTGGCGGATGACCACTTCGAAGTCCCCCTGGATGGGGCGGCCGAGCAGGGCCTCGACCGCGTCGCGGTCGGCCTCATCGACCATGCGGCTAGCCCTTGTCGCGGCTGAGCAGCTTCTTGAGCAGCCAGGCCATGGCCACGAGGGCCAGCACCGGCCCTACGCGACGGACGACCGGCGAGCCGGCCGCGCCGAGGAGATCGACTGGCTCGGGCTCCGGTGAGTCGATCTTGCGGATGACCGGCGGCGCTTCGGCGACGGCCGGGTCCGCTCCAGAGACAGCGGGAGCCGGGTCCGCGTGCGTCTCGACGTCGGCCGGCGTCACCGGGCTGCCGAGCTCATCGGCGTCGGGCTGGACGGCCTCGATCGGGTCTTGGAGCTCGACGTCGACGGCCTCCACCGGGGGCACGTCCTCGGCGCCGGGCATCGGTCCGGCTGGAGCAGCTGGTTCGTCGACGAGGACCGTCTTCTCCAGGTTGGCCACGAACTGGTCGAGCAGCTTGGCGCTCACATCGGCCAGCACGCCCCGCCCGAACTGGGCCACGCGTCCCGTGACGGTCAGGTCGGTGACCACGGAGACCGACGTGCCCCCGTCGTCGGGCGTGAGGGTGGCGGTGATGGTGGCGTTGGCGTTGCCCTGACCGCGGGTCTCGCGGCCCTCGGCCCGGAGCACCGCAACGTGGGTGTCGACGTCTTGGGACACGAAGGTGGCCTTGCCCTTGTACTGGGCGGTGATGGGGCCGACTTTGATCTTCACGATGCCGCGGTACTCGTCGCCCTCGATCTCCTGGAGCTGAGCCCCGGGCAGACAGGGCGCGATGCGCTCCACATCGGTGAGCACCGCCCAGGCCCGCTCCACCGGCAGCGCCACTCGGAACTCGTTGGTCAGCTCCATCGATCGAGGTCCTCCACGGTGTCGACATCCCACGACTGGCCGGTGCACGGTACCGCCCGCACGAGGTCAGGCCGTTCTCGCATGAGCCGGCGGGCCCCCGCATCGCCGGTGGTCGGCACCTGACCCCAGACGGTCGCGGCCAAGCGCACGGGGTTGCCCCGGTGGCCGTCGTAGGTCGCCACCGCGATGGGCGGGTCGTTCCCGGCCGCCGACACCGCCGCCCACGCGGCGCTCGAGACGGCCGGCTGGTCGGCCAGCCCGACGACCACTGCGTCGTGGCCGGCCCCCGACGCATGGGCGAGGGCCACCTGCAGGGATGTGGCCAAGCCCTCGGCCCAGCGGTCGTTGACCAGCACGCGCACACCCTCACTGCGGTAGACCGACAGATCGACGGCCCCCTGGACGAGGAGGAGCTCGTCGAACCCCACCGTGGAGGCGGCGGCCAGCACGTGGGCCACCAGTGGGCGTCCATCGAGAAGGGCCAAGAGCTTGGAGCCCTCGCCACCAGAGGCCGCGAACCGCCGCCCGCCACCCGCCGCCAACACCACCCCCGCCACGGTCATCGAACGGATCAGTCGGCGCGCACGTCGATGCGGTCGGCGGGCGAGGCTCGGCTCCCGTCGCCCCAATCGGGCTGGACCTCGAGCTCGTCGAGCTTGAGCACCGCCTCCCCGTCGACGATGTCGATGAGGGGGACGATCGGGAACGAGCCGGCCGCGTCCGCCCGGCCGTCGGCATGGGCGGCCAGCGCATCCGGGAAGTGGGTCAAGAGGCTCTCCACGATGTTCTGGTGCTGCTGGGCGAGGAAGCAGCGGGCGCCGTCGATGACCTTGCCGGCGAGGACGGGCAGCCGGGTGAGGTCGTCGGCCTTGGCGCTCGAGGTGCGCAGCCGGTCCAGGATCTCGGTGATGGCGAGGCCGTCCTGCTTGCACGGGGTGCACTGGCCGCACGACTCCACGGACAGGAACCGGGAGACGCCGTGGGCGACGGCCACGATGTCCACGTCCTGGTCGATGACGATGAAGCCGGCCGAGCCGAGGCCGCCCCCGGCCGCCGCCAGCCCTTCCCAGGACAGCGGCGCATCGAGGGCGTCGGCGGTGAGGAAGGGGTTGGCGGTGCCCGACAGGACGGCCACGATCGAGTCGGTCCCTGCGCGGCCGCCCAGCGTCTCGATCACCTCTCGCAACGGCGTGCCGAGCTCGAACTCGCCCACGCCGGCGTGGTCGGTGCGCCCGCTGACGGTGCAGACGATGGTGCCCGGGGACTCCTCGGTGCCGAGGGACCGGAAGGTCTCCGGGCCGTCCAAGACGATGGCGGGCACGTTGGCCATCGTCTCGACGTTGTTGACGAGGGTGGCTCCGGCGCCGGTGACGCCGCTCTGGTCGACCAGGACGCGGTCGCCCACCTCCTCGGCACCGGCCCGGTACGGGGGGGCGAGGCGAGGGAACGGGGGCCGCCCGTTGACCACCTCGAGCAGGGCGGTCTCCTCCCCGAGGAGGTAGCGGTCCCACTCGGCCACGCAGTCGATGGTGACGTAGTCGTCCCACCCGGCCTCGTGCACCTCGGCGATGGCGGCCTCCGTGCGGCGGCGCTCTTCTCCAGCGGCCTTCTTCATGCCGACGATGATGCGGTCAGCGCCGACGGCGTGGGCGGCGATGAGCGCGCCCTCGAGCACCTTGTACGGGTTGCGGGCCAGGAGGGTGCGGTCCTTCAGGGTGCCGGGCTCGCCCTCGGCGGCGTTGATGACGACCGTGGACGGCTCCGCTCCACCCATCCCGGCGACGGTCCGCCACTTGGTGCCCGTGGGGAAGCCGGCCCCGCCGCGGCCCCGCAGGCCTGACGCCTCCAGCACCTCGATGACCGCCACCGACTCCGAGGCCCGAGCGGCCCGCAGCGCCTCTCCCCCGCCGTTGGCTTCGTAGGCGGCGAGGTTCGGAACGACATCAGCGTCGAGGACGCGGTGGAGCTGACCCATGAGCGCCTGTCTACCCGCTCAGTGGATGGGACCATCCCCGTCGCGCAGGCGAGGGGCGGCCCGCCCGGTGCGGTGGGCGATCATCTCGGCGCAGATCGCCACGGCGGTCTCCTCGGGGGTGCGGGCGCCGAGGTCGAGGCCGATGGGGGCGAGCAGTCGCTCCATCTGGACGGCGGTGATGCCCTCCGCCCGCAATCGCTCGGCTCGCTGGTCGGTGGTGCGGCGGGAGCCCATGGCGCCGAGGTAGCCGACCCGGGTGCGTAGGGCGGCGACGATGGCCGGTACGTCGAACTTGGCGTCGTGGGTGAGCACGCACACCGCGTCGCGCGGACCGAGCTGGTCACCCACGGTGGCCAGGTGGCGGTGGGGCCAGTCGACCACCACCTCGTCGGCCAGCGGGAAGCGGGCGGCGGTGGCGAACACCTCCCGGGCGTCGCACACGGTGACGTGGAAGCCGAGCACCTTGGCCACCCGCACCAGCGCGGCGGTGAAGTCCACCGCCCCGAAGATCAGCAGGCGCGGCGGCGGGGCGAAGGCCTCGAAGAAGACGGTGACGGTGGTCTCGTTGGCCTCGCCGCAGGCGCCGTAGCGCCGCACTGAGGTCGATGCGGCGGCCAGGGATGCGTCCGCGTCTCGGAGCACGACGCGCTGGAGGTCGGCGTCGGCGAGCCCACCGACCGGCTGGGATCCCTCCACGAGCAGCAGCTTGTCGCCGATGCCCGGTCCCTCGACCACGGTGGCGAGCACGACCGGCCGCTGATCGCGCAGCGCCGCGCGCAGATCGCCGAGATCGCCGAGGGGCTCGATGAACAGGAGCACCGTGCCCCCGCAGGTGAGCCCTACGGCAAAGGCGTCGTCGTCGCTGTACCCGAAGCTCACCATCCGACCCTCGCCGGATGCCAGCACCTCGAGGGCCTCGGTGACCACGGCGCCCTCGACGCAGCCGCCGGACACCGACCCGATGACCTCGCCCGCGCCGCT
>JBDSUN010000034.1:0-11204 GCA_039927735.1 Acidimicrobiales bacterium
TTTCTCGGTCATTGCTCGGCCATCACCGAACGGGTGCATCTCGGCTCGGCCATCTTCAACATCACCCCGCAGGTGAACAAGCCGGTGCGCATCGCCGAGAACGTCGCCCTGCTCGATCACCTCTCGAACAACCGCTTCGAGTTCGGCACCGGTCGAGTGTCGTCCACCACCGAGGTCTACGGCTTCGACATCGCCGACATCAACGAGACCAAGGCCATGTGGCGCGAGGTCATCGGCGAGATCCCCAAGATGTGGAAGAAGGGCACCTACGCCTACGAGGGCCAGTACTTCCGAGTGCCCGAGCGCGAGGTCTTCCCCAAGCCGCACGGCCCCGCCCACCCCGCCATGTGGGTGGCTGCCGGCTCGCCCCCCACCTTCGGTGAGGCGGCCGAGCTGGGCCTCGGCGCCTTCTGCTTCACCACAGGTGCGCCCCGCCAGCTGGCGAAGCTGGTGCAGGGCTACAAGGACAAGATCGACCACGCCACGCCGGTGGGTCAGTACATCAACAACAACATCATGGGCGTCACCAACATGCTCTGCATGGAGGACCGGAGGAAGGCCTTCGAGGTCGCCGCCAACATGGGGATGAACTACTACACCTCCCTCGCCTTCCACTGGCTCGACAACATCCCGAAGCCCGACGGGCTCCCCGAGTGGCCGAACAAGATCCCCGAACCCACTCCCGAGCAGGTCGAGGCCATGGCCGCCGGCGGCTTCGTGGTGGTGGGCGACCCCGACGACTGCGCCAAGGGCGTGCAGAAGTGGGCGGACGAAGGGTTCGACCAGCTGACCTTCAGCCCCACCACCAACACGCTGAACACCGAGGTCATCGTGCAGTCGATGGAGCTCTTCGGGCGAGAGGTCATCCCGCAGTTCGACAAGGACGAGGTCCACTCCACCACCCGCTACCGCCAGGCCGCCTCGCAGTAGCGACTAGAACACCGGGCGCATGGCACTGCCCACCGAGCTGTTGGCGCTGGCCGCCGAGGTCTCCAACTGGGGGCGCTGGGGCGACGACGACCAGCTCGGCACCCTCAACCTGATCGACGATGCCGCCGTGCTCCGCGGGGTCGCCGCCGCCCGCACGGGTGCCCGCATCGGGCTGGCGATCCGTCTCGATGCCGACGGCCCACAGGTCGGCACCATCCCCGGACGGATCAACCCGCTGCACGCCATGGTCGCCATCAACACCGCCTACACCGGCGACGTCGACGACTTCTGCGGGAGCGACGACGTCATCACCATGGGCCTGCAGGCCTGCACCCACTGGGACGCCTTGGCCCACGTCAGCTACTCGGGGCAGCTCTACAACGGCTTCCCGGCCGCCAGCGTGACGGCCGAGCGAGGGGCGACCCGTTGTGGGATCCACAAGGTGACCAGCCTCGTCAGCCGGGCGATCCTGCTCGATGTGGCCCAGGCCCTCGGCCACGACAACCTTCCTGCCCGACACATGATCAGCGAGGCCGACCTCGAGGCGGCGGTGGAGCTGGCCGGCATGCGGCCCGAACCAGGTGACGTGGCCCTGGTGCGCACCGGCCAGATGCGCTTCCTCAAGGCTGGGAACCGGGAGGGGTACACCCTCGGCGAGCAGCCCGGCCTCACCACCCACACCATCCGGTGGATGCGGCGCCACGACGTCGCCGCGGTCGCCACCGACACGCTGGCGATGGAGGTCTATCCCTGCGAGGACCCGGCGGTGCTCTTTCCGGTCCACATGATCCAGCTCCGGGACATGGGTCTCACCCAGGGACAGAACTTCGACCTCGAGACGCTGTCGGCCCACTGCGCCGCCGACGGCACCTACGAGATGCTGCTGGTCGCCAACCCGGAGCCCGTCACCGGGGGCACCGGTGCGCCCGTCAACCCCGTCGCCGTCAAGTGAGGCCCCGCTCGTGATCACATCCGCCGCCGCCGCCCCCGCCAGCTTCAACTTCGCCGACGTGTGGGAGATGGCCGCCGACGCTCTCGGCGACCGCCCCGCGTTGGTGTGCGGGGACGAACGGCGCACCTACGCCGAGCTGGAGGCCAACGCCAACCGCCTGGCCCACCACCTCGTCGGTCGCGGCGTCAGGCCTGGGGATCACGTCGGGCTCTACCTCGAGAACTGTCCCGAGTACCTCGAGGCCATGCTGGCCTGCTTCAAGGTCCGGGCCGTACCGATCAACATCAACCACCGGTACGTGGCTGGCGAGCTGCGCTACCTGCTGGACAACTGCGGCGCCGTGGGCGTGCTCCACGGGCCGCCGCACGCCGCGGTGCTGGCCACGGTGCTGCCCGACCTGGCTCCGTCGCCGTGGACCCTTGAGACCGGCACCGACTACGCCGCCGCCCTCGCGGCCGCCACCGCCGACCGACCTCCGAGGGGTGACCGCAGCGGCGACGACCGGTACATCATCTACACCGGCGGCACGACGGGGCTGCCCAAGGGCGTGGTGTGGCGCCAGGACGACGCCTTCTTCGCCTGCCTGGGCGGAGGCGACCCGATGCGGCTCGCAGGTGAGGTGACCTCGCCGGACGAGCTGCCTGGTCGAATCGGCGACGGCATCACCTACCTGCCCCTGGCGCCGATGATGCACGCCGCCGCGCAGTGGACCTCCCTCATGTGGCTCTTCGCCGGTGGCAAGGTCGTGCTGATGGAGGGCTCCCTCGATCCGCCCAAGCTGTGGGCGACCATCGAGGCCGAGCAGGTCAACCTCCTCACCGTCGTCGGTGACGCGGTGGCCAAGCCGCTCCTCGATGCCTGGGATGCGTCGGACGGTCGTTGGGACACGTCGACTCTCTTCGCCATCTCCAACGGCGGGGCCCCCATGTCGACCGGGTGCAAGGCCCGCATCCTCGAGCGGTTCCCGACCGTGATGGTGAGCGACGGGTTCGGCTCCTCGGAGGCCGGCATCCAGGGCTCGTCGCGCGTCGGGGCGGCCGACGTGCCCGCCTCGGGGGCGGTGCGGTTCACCACCGCCGGGTCGAAGCCGTTCCTCGTGCTCGACGACGACGACCGACCGGTCACGCCGGGCGACGGGACGGTGGGTCGCATCGCGACCGGGGGGCGATTGCCTCTCGAGTACCACGGTGATCCGGAGAAGACGGCCGCCACCTTCATCTCCGTCGACGGCGAGCGGTGGCTCCTCACCGGCGACCTCGCCACCGTGGCCGATGATGGCACCGTCGAGCTGCTCGGCCGTGGCTCCACGTCGATCAACACCGGCGGCGAGAAGGTCCACCCGGAGGAGGTCGAGGGGATCCTCCACGGTCACCCGTCGGTCGCCGACGTCCTCGTGGTGGGCATCCCGGACGAGCGGTGGGGGAGCGCCGTCACCGCGGTGGTCCAGCCGTCCGCCGGAGACGCGCCGACGCTCGAGGACCTGGCCGCCCACTGCAAGCTGCAGCTGGCAGGCTTCAAGATCCCCAAGCACCTCGTCCTGGTCGACAAGGTCGTCCGCAGCCCCGCCGGCAAGGCCGACTACCGCTGGGCCCTCGCCACCGCCACCGTCGAGGTCAGCGCACCCTGACGACGGCCTGCCAGGGGAAGTGGACCTCCAGCGGGCAGAGCCGCCGGCTCGCCTCCACCAGCCAGCGCAGGGTCTGCTCAGGTGGGGACTGGTAGGTCTTGAGCACCAAGCCGCGCTTGGGGTGCTCCGACACGACGTACCAGTCCTCCGGCACCGCGCAATCGCGCTCCGCCAGGAAGCGCGTGACCTTCTGCCCGACCATGTGCTGGATGCCGATCTCGCCCGGCGTCCACGTCGCCAGCGGCACGGTCGGCCCTCGGTTGCCGAACAGGTGGGTGAGGCCGCTGCGCGGGGCGACCTCGTCGGCGTCGACACCGGGTGAGATGTTGATGAACACGGCATCTCCCACGAGGTCGAGGAGCGGGGTGATGTCGCCATCGGGCAGCTCCACGAGGTGGTCTGGCATCTCCCGAGGCTACGGGGAGGGTGCCTCGTAGAGTGCCCCGGTGCCGCTGACCGAGGATGCCCCACCGCGCCTCGGGCTCTGGTCCGCCGTGGCCGCGGTCACGGTGTGGGGCGCCTCGTCGGTGCTCATCAAGGGCGTCGAGGGGCTCAACGGCATCGGGCTGGCCTGCTACCGGATCTGGCTCGGCGCCGTCGTCGTCGCGGTCCTCTACACGGCGAGCGGCGGGCGCATCACCCGCCGGCTGCTGCGGGCCTCGCTCTGGGGCGGCGTGGCCTTCACCGCCGACCTCGTCCTCTTCTTCTGTGCCGTCCAGGAGACGAGCGTGGCCAACGCCACCATCATCGGCGCCCTGCAGCCGCTGCTCGTGCTGGCGGTGGCCAACCGCCTCTTCGGTGAGCGGGCCCGAGCGGCGGAGATCGCCTGGGGCGCCGTGGCGGTCGGCGGCACCGTGCTGGTCGTGGTCGGCGGTGACGGCGGTGGCGCCAACAGCCTCGGCGGTGACGCCTTGGCGGTGGGAGCACTGGTGGCCTGGACCCTCTACTTCGTGGCCACCAAGTCGGCCCGACAGGGCCTCAGCGCCTTCGCCTACCTCACCGGGATGTCGCTCGTCGCGGCAGTCGCCGTCGTGCCGCTGCCGTTCCTGTTCGAGGGCTCGCTGGGCGCCACGGACACCGGCGGGTGGGTGACCATCGTCTTCATCGCACTGGTCAACGGCCTGCTCGGCCACTTCCTGATGTCCTATGCCCACGGCCACGTCTCCCTCCTCACCGTGTCCCTGCTGACGCTCGCCATCCCGGTCATATCGGCGGCGGCCGCGGTCCTGGTCATCGACGAGCCGCTGACCGTCCTCCAGGTCGTCGGGATGGCCGTGGTGATCTCGGCGCTGTCGACGGTGACGGTGCTGACGTCGCGCCACCAGTCAGCCCTCCTCCGCTCGCAACCCGAACGCGTCGAGCCGGTCCATCCCTAGGCTGCCTCGATGGACCTGCCGGTGATGCTGCGCGAAGCCCTCGAGCTCCAGATCCTGGAGGATGACCCCGAGCGGGCGGCCGGCACCATCGGCGAGGGCGTGGGCGAGCACGGGGCCTCGGCGGTCGCCCAGGTGCTGCTCGAAGCCACCGCCTTGGCCTTCCGCCGCATGGTGGCCATCACCGACGAAGCGCTCGACCTGGCTGAGCTGCTCACCCGCCTGGCCCTCGACGGCGCCGTGCCGGAGCACCGCCTCGAGCTGCTCACCGACATCCTCACCGCTGCGGCTGCCACCGCCGGGGGCATCCGCCCCTCCACGGACGCCCTGCACACCCGCCTCGGCGAGCAGGATCTCCTCTTCGGCGCCTGGCTCGGTCTGCTCACCGGTGTGCGGGTGGCCTCCATGGCCATCGAGGTCACCGAGTCCGAGATGCTGGAGGACGTCCTCCTCGCCTTCGAGCTCGAGGTCTGATCAGCCCAGGGGCAGTCGCTAGGGTGCGACGCACCTCGAGGGAGGGTGACGATGGGGACGATCACCGAGCCGGCCGCCGAGACCAGCTGCGTCATCGGGGTATCGCCCGCCCGCCTGTGGGACATCGTGGCCGACGTAACGCGCATCCCGGAGTGGAGCCCCGTCTGCCATTCGGTCGAGTGGACCGACGGGTCCACCGCCGCCGTGGTCGGCGCTCGGTTCCGGGGGCACAACCGCCTGAACGGAGCGCGATGGGCGCGCGACTGCGTCATCACGGAGGCGGTTCCCGCCACGGTGCTGTCCTTCTCCGCCCTCTTCAAGGGGGACGAGTCCACCCGCTGGCGCTACCTGTTCGAACCATCGGGGTCGTCGACGAGGGTGAGCGAGGCGTACCAGGTCGTCATGCTGCCTCGATGGGTCCGTCTGCTGCGCCGCCTTCCCGGCGCCAGCGCCAAGAGCGAGCGGGACACGGCGTCGAACATCGCCACCAGCGTCGAGCGCCTGAAGGCGATCGCAGAGGGGGTCTAGGCAGGCGCACCGGTGCAACCGCCGACGCGCTGTCGGCGAGCTGTCCTGGTCTGTTGCCTGCTCCGGGCGTGGCTTCGCTCCTCAGCGGCCGAGATCGCCGTCGGCGTCGGGGAGCTGCCCGGCCAGGATGCGCTCCAGCACGGCGGCGAGGTCTCGGGGCCCCGTGTCCACGTCCGCAACGCGAAGCTCGTCCACCGACCACCAGCGCAGAGCCCTGATGCCCTCCGCCGCGACGGCGCTCAGGACGTCGTCGGCCACCTCAAAGGCGACACATCGGCAGAGGTACCAGCGCTCATGCTGGGTGAGCCATCGGCCGCTCTCCCTGAACGTGGCGCGTCGCCGTCCCAGCGCAGCTCCGATCGTGAGATCGTCTCGGCCCAGCTCCTCCATCAGCTCGCGGCGGGCCGCCGTCAGGTCGTCCTCGCCCGCCTCGACACCGCCCCCGGGCGGCACCCACCAGTGGTGGCCGGTGCTGTCGTCGTCGTACTCGGCCAGCAGCGTGCGCCCGTCCTCGTCGACCACGAGCACGCGCACCGCCGCTCGCACGGGTTCGACGTCGACGGTGATCGGCACGTCGACGATCAGGGTGCCCGGCCGCCAATCGGGTAGCCGCCCGATCACCTCGCCCGTGGGGTCGATCAGGGCAGCGATGCCCGGGAAGTCCTCGTCGATCGTCGATCCGGCCTGGGTCGCCATCGCCACCCAGACACCGAGCCGCTCCGCCGCTCGGCGGGCGTCGGCCAGGCCGGCGCTCTCCCACCAGTCGAACCCGGCGCGCCATGCCGCCTCGTCACTGCGGCGTCCGGTGAGCCCCGGCGCCGACAGGAACAAGAGCACCGATGCGCCGGTCGACACGCTGGCGTCCCAGGTGTGGTCGACGGCGCTCTCGGCGCAGATGACCACCCCGAAGCGGGCTGCGCCCAGCTCGAACACGCCCGTGTCTGTCGAGACGGAGAAGCCGTCTTCGTCGTCGCCCAGGTGGCGCTTGCGCTGCACGCCCTCGATCTGTCCATCGCAGGCGCACACCTGGGTGATCCAGTGCTCGTCGCCTTGTCGCTCGCCGATGCCGAACACGGCGGCGACCCGGGTCCGGCGCGTGGCGATGACCATCTGTTTCACCACAGGGTCGTCGAGGGTCACCGCTCGCTCGGGATGGCGAAGTGGATCGACCGACCCCGTCAGGCTCATCTCCGGGAACACGGCCAGGTCGCAGCCCTGCCGCCTCGCATCGATCAGGAGCTCGTGGTGCGAGGCGAGGTTGGCCTCGGTGGCACCCTTCTCGCAGGTGATGGCGGCCAAGAGGATCCGCATTGCTCTGATCCTGGCAGGCACGACCATGGCTCCACGGAGCGAACCTGGCCCTCGGCGTCGGTGGCGTAGGCGGCCTTCGAGCGCGAAGGCCGGTGAGGCAGGCGGCCAGCGCGTCATGTCCGGGCCGAAGACGGACAGGGAGCATCGCAAGGGCCTGGGGCACCCGCCTAGTGTCTGACGGGTCGTCAGGTCGAGGTCGGGGGTCGCGCACATGCCGAACGTGGACGGGGGAAGTCTTTGGGAGCTCGTCGAGCGGCGAGTCGATGCCACCCCCGACGGGCTGGCGGCGGTGGACGAGGACGGCCGGACGCTCACCTGGGTGGAATCGAAGCGGGCCGCCGAGCGGGCCGCCGCCGGGCTGGCCCGGCTCGGCATCGGGGCCGGCGATGTCGTGTCGTGGCAGCTGCCCACCTGGCTCGAGGCCAAGGTGCTAGTGCTGGCTCTGGCTCGTTTGGGCGCCATCCAGAACCCGATGCTCCACATCTACCGTGAGCGCGAGGTCGGGTTCATCACCCGGCAGGCCAGCAGCAAGCTGCTCATCGTGCCCTCGACGTGGGGTGGCTTCGACTTCGAGGCCATGGCGCGCAACATCGCAGAGCAGCAGACGACGGCCGAGGGTGGTTCGCTCCAGGTGCTGGTGGCCGACAAGTCCCTGCCGCAGGGCGACCCGTCCTCCCTCCCGCCGGTGCCCGACCCAGGCGACGATGTCGTCCGCTGGTACTTCTACACGTCGGGCACCACCGCCGACCCAAAGGGCGCGCAGCACACCGACCGCACCATCCTGGCCAGCGCACTGGCCATGAACGCCTGCCTCGCGGTGACCGACGCCGACCGCAACGCCGTCGTGTTCCCGTTCACCCACATCGGTGGGATCGGCTGGCTGTTCAGCGCTGTCGCCGTGGGCTTTCCCACCGTCTACATCGAGCGCTTCGACCCAGCCCGCACCATCGCGCTGATCCAGGAGCACGAGGTGACCATGGCCGGGGCCGGCACCCCCTTCCACATGGCCTACCTGGCCGCTCAGCGCCAGCTGCCTGACGGCGATCAGCTCTTCCCCAGCGTGCGCGTCTACTGCGGCGGCGGCGCTCCGAAGCCGCCTCAGCTCCACTACGACGTCAAGGCTGAGCTGGGTGGCGTCGGCATCGTGTCGGGATACGGCCTGACGGAGGCGCCGATCATCGTCATGGGGACGGTGCACGACACGGACGAGCAGCTCGCCCACACCGAGGGCCGGGCTACGGGCAGCACCCAGCTTCGGACCGTCACCCTGGAGGGCAAGGAGGCAGGGATCGGCGAGGAGGGTGAGATCCGAGCCAAGGCGCCCCAGCTCATGAAGGGCTACCTCGACAGCTCCCTCGACGCCGACGCCTTCGACGAGGATGGCTGGTTCAAGACCGGCGACCTCGGGCGCCTCGATGCCGACGGCATGGTCACCATCACGGGCCGGGTGAAGGACATCATCATCCGCAACATGGAGAACGTCTCGGCCAAGGAGGTGGAGGACGTTCTCTTCGGCCATCCCGACATCGCGGATGTGGCCGTCATCGGGGTGCCCGATCCGAGGACCGGCGAGCGCGTGTGCGCGGTCGTGGTCCCCTCGGACGCGACGGCACCGATCACCTTCGACGCGCTGGTGGCCTACGCGCGCGAGCAGGGGCTCATGACCCAGAAGCTGCCGGAGCGCATCGAGATCGTCGATGCCCTCCCGCGCAACCCCACCGGCAAGGTCCTCAAGTTCGAGCTTCGCGACCGCTTCGGCGGCTGAGAAAGGAACCTCCCCATGGCACTCCTCGACGGCAAGGTGGCCATCGTCACCGGCGCGGGCCACGGCATCGGCCGGGCCCACGCCCTGGAGCTCGCCAAGCACGGCGCCTCGGTGGTGGTCAACGACCTGGGCACCTCCGTATCTGGTGACGGCGCTGACCAGAAGGCGGCCGACCTCACCGTCGAGCTCATCACCCAGCGCAGCGGCACCGCAGTGCCCAACTACGACGACGTGTCCGACTACGACGGTGCCGGGCGCATGGTGGCCCAGGCCGTCGACACCTACGGCCGGCTCGACGTGCTGGTGAACAACGCCGGCATCGTGCGCGACACCGCCATCTGGAACATGAGCGAGGCCGACTTCGACTCGGTGATCAAGGTCCACCTCAAGGGCAGCTGGGCTCCGGCCCACCACGCCGCCAAGCACTGGAGGGAGCGGGCCAAGGGCGGCGAGGCCTTCACCGGCCGGGTCATCAACACCACCTCTGGCGCCGGCCTGGTCGGCAACTTCGGCCAGACCAACTACGCCACCGCCAAGGCCGGGATCGCCGGCTTCACGCAGACCCTGTCGCTCGAGCTCCACAAGCTCGGTGTGACGGTGAACGCTGTGGGCCCTGCCGCCGCCACCCGCATCACCGGCACCATGCCCGGTGCTCCCGCAGTGATCGAGGCCGACGAGGTCCCGGAGGACGAGTGGAACCGGATGGACCCCGCCGTGTCGTCTCCGCTGGTGGCCTGGCTGGCGTCGGACGAGAGCCAGCACATCACCGGCCAGGTGATCCGCGCCGTCGCCGAGGACATCGTCTGGATGCAGGGTTGGAGCGAGGGCGCCACGCTGTCGAACGGAGGGAAGCGCTGGGACGCCACCAAGCTCGGCCAGCAGCTCGCCACCGACCTCTTCAAGACCCGCGCCCCCGGCCTCCGCTACTGACCAAGATCTGTGTTCGGATCTGCGCACATGGCACGCAAAGGCGCACACAGATCTTGAGTCGGTTGGGGGTCTTGGTCGGGCCGGGCGTGGTGGAGGCCGGGTGCGTGGCGGGGGTGCAGGCGTTCGCACGGCGCTACGGGTGCGGGGTGGTGAACACGTGGGGCGCCAAGGGGGTGTTTCGTTGGGACGACCCGTTGCACTTCGGCACCGCGGGGCTCCAGGCCCGCGACTTCGACCTGGCTGGTCTCGGCGATGTCGAGCTGCTGATCACCAGCGGCCTCGACCCGGTCGAGGTCACGTCGTCCCCCTGGGAGGGCCGAGCCGAGGTGATCGATGTTGCGCCGGCCGACCTGGCGACCTTCGACGGGCCGCTGCCGCCCGGGACGGTCGAGCGCCCGGCGCTGTACACGGCTCTGGCTGCAGTGGTCGGCCCGATGTACGAGCAGCCCGACTCACCCGCCGCCCGGGCGGCGGCGCTGGCCGCGGCGCTGCCCGACGATGGCGTGGTGGTCGCGTCGCCAGGCCTGGTCGGGTTCTGGATCGCCCGAGCCTTTCCCACGGCCCGACCCGGCAGCGTGCGGATCACCGGTGCGGCCGTCGACGGCGCCGTGCGGCTGGACGACGCAGACTGGGCCGACATCGACCTCGATCCCAGCGCACTCGTGGCGGTTGCGGGTCCCATCGTCGCCTGGGGCGGGATCGCCTGAGCGAGGACGGTCGTGTCAGCTCTGGGGCCTGCCCGGGCTGGCGAGGTCAAGACCAGGGGCGCGGCGAGGTTGAGCCAGGTGGTCGGTACCGCCGGTGCCTGCTTCGGTCTCCCGCCGCCAACCACCCCAGGAGGACTGGACCCGAGGCACCTGGGGTCATCGGAGAAGGGCCGAGGCATACGGGTGCACGGGTGACCCCATGTGCCTCAGGCCCCTGCGAATGAACCCAGGTTCCTCACGTGGGGTCGGGCCCGGGCGACCGTGACCAGTCGTGGGGACACCGACCACCAGGCTCCGCCTCGCCGCGCTCTTCGAGCTGGCCCTGCTCCGATGCCGCAGCGCTGCCGGGACGTGCAGTAGCACTGCGCCACGAACGCGGAACGGCCCCGGTCGGAGGACCGGGGCCGTTCTACGGATGGGGCGGGGTCAGCGGTAGCCGAGCTTGTCGCTGCAGGCTGGCCAGTGGCGCCAGCCGCCCTGCTCCCACAGGCGCTGGCCGATGGCGATCTGGGTCTCGCGGGAGGCCTGGTCGGGTTGGCCCGGGCCGCCGACGCCCTGCCAGGAGGCCATGGAGAACTGGAGGCCGCCGTAGTAGCCGTTGCCGGTG
>JBDSUN010000035.1:0-8600 GCA_039927735.1 Acidimicrobiales bacterium
GTTCCAGCGGCTCGGGGCGGAAGGTCGCACGGTCATCGTGAGCTCCCACGTCCTCAACGAGGTGGAGGCCATGGCCGAGCGGGTCATCGTCATCGTGCGGGGCCGGTTGGCGGCCGCCGGCGGACACCGGGCCATCCGCGACGCCATGGACGACGTGCCGCGGCAGGTGCTGGTGCGCGCGCCCGACGGGCGGCGACTGGCCGCCGCCCTCTTGGGCAACGAGGTGGTCGGTGGGATCAACCTCGACGGCGACGATCTCATCATCTCCACCACCCGAGCGCGCGAGCTGGCGGTCATGCTGCCCCAGGCGGCCCGCGACCTCGGCGTGCACCTCGTCGAGGTGCGCCCGCTTGACGACTCGCTCGAGAGCCTCTTCCGCGAGCTCGTGCGATGACCGCCACGGCGACCACCGGGCGGCGCCGGCCTGCGCTCGTGGCCCTCGTCGCCTACACGCTGCGGGCCTGCCTGCCCCGCCGGCGCTGGATCGCCATCCTGATCCCTGCCGCCGCCTCACTGCT
This sequence comes from Acidimicrobiales bacterium, assembly GCA_039927735.1. Taxonomy (GTDB): domain Bacteria; phylum Actinomycetota; class Acidimicrobiia; order Acidimicrobiales; family VFJN01; genus VFJN01. The sequence continues at coordinate 519 of JBDSUN010000035.1, forward strand.
GTTCGGGTTCATCGCCTCGACGGTGGAGGACACCGCGGTCAGCGCCTTCGCCAGCACCGCGTCCAACGCGCTGTTCGGCCTGGTGATGCCCGTCACCTGCTTGGTCATCGGCGATGCGGTGCTCGGGGCCGAGGTGCGATCGGGAGCGTTCACCTTCACCTGGATGGCGCCGGTGCCGGCATGGCAGATCGCCGTCGGGCGCTGGCTCGGCGGCTCGATCCCCGCCGCCGGATGTCTCGCGGTCGCCTTCGGAGCCGCCGCCGTGGTGGCCGGCGCACCCGAGAGCGTGGTCCCGGTCGCCGTCGCCGCTGCCTTCGGCGCCCAGGCCTACGTGGCCGTCTTCATCGCCATCGGCTGCATCACGAAGCGAGCGGCCGTCTGGTCGATCGCCTTCGTCTTCCTCGTCGAACGCCTCCTCGGTGCCGCACTGGCCGGCGTCGCTCAGCTCAGCCCGTCGTGGGAGGCACGCGCCGCCTTCGTCGGCCTGGCCGATGCTCGAGAGGACTTCGTCCGCGACGGGATCCCGCACGGCACCGCCGCCCTCGTCCGCCTCTCGCTCATCAGCGCCGTTGCCCTCCTCCTCGCCTCCCGCCGCCTCCAGAACCTCAAGCTGACCGGATCGGCCGACTAAGTCATCCAAACGAGCTGCGCCGTCGCGCTCCCACGGTCGCTCCTGCCTCCGACCTGCGCCCACTCCGGTCAGAGAGGTCGCCCCAAGAGCGCGGAGACGGTGAAGCGGCGCGTTCGATGTCGCCACGCCTGCCAACGGTCGGCGCAACCAGCCGAGGAAATCGAGGTCATCTGCCGACTCTTGAGGAACCTGGGGTCACAGGTGAACCCAGGTTCCTCAGCCTCGGCTTAGTGAGTCCAGGTTCCTCGGCTAGACAACGCCACCGCCCACCCGTTCCGCCACCGCCGCGCCCTTGCCCTTCTTCGGTGGGACAGACCTGCCGGAGATCCTCACCTCCCGGCGGACAGGCTCTGGGCGGTCAGGCGGGCGAGGCCGGCGGGCGCTCTCGCTGGCTGGCGAAGACGGCGCCGCTGATGACGAGGGCTACGCCGATGATGGCGAGGACGGCCACGTGGTCGTCCTTGAACACGACGCCGAGGAGGAGGGACACGCCTGGGATCACGTAGGTGATGAACGATGCCCGGGTGGGGCCGACCCGGCTGACGAGGCTGCCCATGAGGAGGTAGCCCAGGCCGGTGCCGATGACCCCCAGGACCGCCACCGCGATGAGCGGGATCGGCTCGGCCTCGGAGTCGGGGAGCCCATAGAGACCGAAGGGCAGCGTCCAGATGGTGGCGAGGACGAGCATGCGGGTCATCACCGGGCGGGAGCCGTAGCGCGCCTGCAACGGGGCAGCCATGTTCGTGGCCAGGCCGTAGCAGAAGGTGGCGAGCACGACCAGTCCCACACCGAGCGCCTCGGACGAGCCTTCGCTCAGGCTGGGCAGGCTGATGAGCACGACCCCCACGAAGCCGACGCCCAGCCCCAGCAGCTGTGGTCCGGTCGTCCGGCGGTCGAAGAAGAGCACGGCGAAGAGGGCCGTGAACATCGGGACGGCGCCGTTGAGGAGACCGGCCACCGCCGAGTTGATGTGCTGCTCGGCCAGCGGGAACAGGGTGAAGGGCACGCCCACCCAGACGACGGAGAGGGCGACCATGCGTCCCCGATCCTCGGGATGCAGCCGCATCCGCGACCCGGGGAGCAGCAGGAGCGTGATCGCCCCCAGGATGACCCGCAGTGACGTGATCACGCCGGGTTCGAGGGACTCCAGGCCGATGGCGATGAAGAGGAAGGACGCCCCCCAGATGACACCCATGGCCGAGAAGATCGACCAGTCGGCCCGGGAGAACGCCGCCGTGGTCGTCGCCGCTTCGGGGGCGGGGGCTGGGGGAGCGGCAGTCACCCTGCATCTCTACACGTTGCGGAGAGCCGGTCGTCGCGCGCGACGAGCTGGGCGACGGAGCGCCGGGACCCTAGCGTCATGCCCGGGATGGGGCGTTTGCCGGATCCATCGCTGGGTAGCGTCCCGACATCGAACGACGACCATTCGCGCCCGAGGCTCTCAGCGTGCGAGCCGCGAGAGACTTCGTCGCCACCGTGCTCCGAGTCAACGTGTTCGAGGGCGACGCCGACGCAGCGCTGCTGCTCGTCAGCGAGCTGGCCACGAATGCGGTGCGCCACGCCGGCACGCCCTTCGAGGTCACCGTCGAGGTACGAGGGCCGAGCGTCCGCGTGGCGGTCATCGACGGCGACATCTCCCACCCTCCCCGGGTGCGGCGTCCGGGCGCCGACGAGACCAGCGGGCGTGGGCTCCTCATCGTCGAAGAGCTGGCGGAGCGGTGGGGCACCGAGGTGCTCGGCGACGGCAGCAAGTCCGTCTGGTTCGTCCTCGCCTGACCTGCCAGTACCCTGGCGCCGTCCACGCACAGAACGAGGTCGATGGCAGCCACGCCCGAGGATCGGGAGATCGAACAGGAGAGGTTCGCCGAGCTCCGGCGCACCTCTGACGTCGCGCTCCGAGATCGTCTGATCGAGGACCACCTCTGGCTGGCACGGCACTGCGCTCGGCGCTTCAGCGGCCGGGGCGAGTCGCCCGACGACCTCAACCAGGTGGCCAACATGGCCCTGGTGAAGGCGGTTGACCGGTTCGACCCCACCTTCCGGGTGCGCTTCGCCACCTTTGCCGTTCCCACCATCATCGGCGAGCTGCGCCGGCACTTCCGAGACCGCACCTGGTCCATGCGGGTGAGCCGCCGCCTGAAGGACCTCCACCTCGAGCTGAAGGCGGCCAGCGAGCAGCTGTCTCACGATCTTGGTCGCTCGCCGTCGGTGGACGAGCTGGCGGACGCGCTGGACTGCACGGCCGAGCAGGTCCTCGAGGCTCTCGAAGCCGGGGCTGCCTACCGGGCCACCAGCCTGAGCGCCGGGCTCGGGTCGGAGGAGGGCGAGGAGATCGTCCCTGGCGTGGACGACGAGCACCTCGAGGACGCCAGCGTGCGGGTCATGGTGCAGGACGCCCTCAGCACGCTGCCCGAACGGGAGCGTCGGGTGGTCTACCTGCGCTTCTACCTGGGGCTCACCCAGAGCGAGATCGCCGAAGAGATCGGCGTCAGCCAGGTGCACGTGTCCCGGATCCTGCGCTCGACCCTGTCCCAGCTGGGAGACGAGCTCGGCGAGGGCGCCGCCGGCCTGCTCGAACCCGGCTGAGCGTGGCGCCGTCGCTTCCTCCTCGGCACGACCGGGAAGGGTCGACGTGTAGCCTCGCTTCCGCCAGTCCGACCGACGCAACGGAGATCGAGATGCCATCGCCGCAAGGCTTCGCAGTGGAGGTCAGCGACCAGGATGCGGGTGCCGTCGGCATCCGTGTGCGCGGAGAGCTCGACATGAGCGCCGCACCGGGGCTCACCGAGGCCATCGCCAAGATCGAGGACGGGGCCACCGTCGTGCTCGACCTCAGCGGCGTGACCTTCCTCGACTCGTCCGCCATCGGCGCCCTCGTCGGGTGCGGTCGCGAGATCACGGAGGGCGGGGGACGCCTGCAGATCGGGCCCCGCTCCGACATCGTCAAGCGAGTGCTCGAGATCACCGGACTGGCCGAGCCGTCCGATGCCTTCGACGTGCTCCCCGAAGACGGCTGATCGTCGTGGACGACCATGACGGCACTGCACTGCAGCTCGTGCTGCCGCCTGACCCCCGCCTGCTGCGGGTGCTCCGCCTCGTCGCCAGCGGGGTGGCCTCGCTCGCCGACCTCGATCTGGCGGCGGTCGAGGAGGTGCGAGTGGCGGTCGACGAGCTCGGCTCCACGCTGATCGGAGCCAGCACCGGAGCGTCCATCGAGATCAGCTTCGAGCTGACCCGAGACAACCTCTGCGTGGAGGGTCGCACCCCACTCGCGGACGGAACGACCCTCGTGGTCGATCCCCTGACCGATCGCATCCTGGACGTGGTCGCCACCAGCCATGCGTGGGACAGCTCGGATGGCATGGCCCATGGGCGCGTCGACAAGGCCACCACGAGCCCCTCGGCCTCCTGAGCCGCGCGGCGCTCAGCAGCTGGTGGGGACGTCCGGATCTCCATCGAGGCGGGCGTCGATCCACTCCAGCATGCCGGGCAGTGACGGTGCGATGACACCGGCGTGGCTCGCGCCGGCGAAGGTGCGTCGCTCGACGACTTGGCCGATGCCGCACATCCGGTCGAGGAGGAGCTGGGAGCTGACCACAGGGATCTGCTCGTCGTCCTCGCCGTGGATGATGAGCACCGGTGAGGCGCCCACCACGAAGCCGGGGTCGTTCTCGACGAGCAGGCTGGCCCACGGCTCGACCGTCGCAGGGTCCGCCGTGATGAGGTCGGCGTAGGGGAGGTCGTTCCACGCCGTGGCGAGCTCGGCGGAGCAGCCCTCGTCGACCACCTCGAGTCGTTCGAGGCCGAGCGGCGACAGCACGAGGGCGGGGTCGGCGTCGGGGTAGGCGGCCGACCAGCCGGCCGCCACCATGCCGAGGTAGAAGCGGTAGGGGCTGTTCCGCAGGGCCGCGGCGACCAGTGGGAGCTGCGAGGGCGGGGCGCCGGCGACGGTGCCCACCACCTCGAGCTCGGGAGCCCAGTCCTCCGCGATCTGGTTGGCGAACAGAGCGGCGTGGCCTCCCTGGGAGTGGCCCCACACCACGACCTGACCGGTGGCGCCGGTGCGAGCCTCGAGCTCACGGGCGGCTCGCACGATGTCGAGCGTGCCGCGACCCTCGCTCTCCCCGACGATGTACGGGTGGCGACCGGGGGTGCCGAGCCCCTCGTAGTCGGTGGCCACGAACACCATCCCTCGCTCGATGAAGGGGGCGATCAGCTCGAGGTTGCTCGTGGCGGGATCCTTGCTGGGCGCGCACTCGTCGGCGATGCCCGTGGTGCCGTGGGCCCAGGTGAGCACGAGACGACCGCCGTCCGGTGCATCGCCCAGGGGCACCGCGATCAGCCCGCTGACGGCGATGTCCTCACCCTCGATCGACTCCGAGTGGTACAGCACGCGCAGCACCGTGGCCTCGACGTCGAGCCCCTCGACCTCCTGCACTGCGATCACGTCCCCGGGTTCGCCGGGCTCCAGGTCCTCCGCCAACGCGTACAGGTCGTCGTCGGCGCTCAGCTCGGCGAAGGACGCCTCGGCTGTGGTGGTCGTGGTCTCGTCCACAGGGGCGACGGCATCGCCGTCACCATCGCTGCAGGCAGCGGCGCCCAGCAGGAGCGAGCCGGCCAGCACCGCCGCCGCGCCAGCCCTCATCTGGTCCCTGTCGCTCGCGACGAGGCGTCCCACCAGGCATCCGTGGTGGCGCCCAGTCGGAAGGCCTCGGGCTTGTCGTCGGCGGTGAGGACCGAGGTCTCCAGCCAGAGGCGCTTGAGGTGCCGGACCCGGCCGGCGAGCCGGTCGTCGGTGTAGGAGCTCCGAGCGTGGAGCACGTGGTAGTTGTTCACGAGCTGCACGTCGCCAGGCTCGAGCTGCATCGAGAGGTGGAAGTCGGGGTCGGCGCACATGGCGTCCACCCGGTCCATGGCCTCGACCGCAACCGAGCTCGGAGCCGGGGCGTCGGCGTGACGACGAGCCGCCTGGATGTACGGGCGGATGTAGCGCACGAACAGCCGGCCGTGGCGCTCGGTGAACAGCGGCATGAGGTACCAGGCCCGACTCCCGGCCCGCTCCTCGCCGCGGAAGTCGTAGGCGAACTCGTCGTAGAGGGCCGCCGCCATCTCCGGCTCGGAGCGCACCAGCTCGTTGTGGATGCTGACCGCGTTGGCTACGAGGCTGGCGCCGCCGCTGGCCCCGGCGTCGAGGCAGAACAGCCCGACCAGGTCCGAGCCATCAGAGTGGAACGGAAAGGCCACACCCCCGATCTCGTTTCCCCGGCTGGTGGGGTCGGCCCCCGTCTTGCCTTGGTCGGTGACGTCGCCCAAGAGGTGGCCCTTGTGGTTCTGGGGCCACGGGCGACCGAGGTGGCAGCCGATCCCCCAGTACACGGCCGAGGCCCGGTCACGGCCGAGGCGATCGACGGGCACCCCCCGGATCAACGCCACGCCCCGGCCCTCGATGAGCTCGCGGGCCATCTCCGCCAGCCGGGGGCCGAGGGTGGGGAGCGGAAAGTCCTCGGCGGTGATGTCGAGGGTGGCGGTCGTGTGGGCCTCGGCGTGCTCGAGGGCCGCCTCAAGCTCGGCGACGTCGTCGTCGGTGAGCCGGTGGACGTAGTCGTCGCCGATGTCGTCCCGACGCCAGGCGCACCGCTCCTCGAGGACGGCGGGCATGGTCAACGCACCGGCGCCGGCTGGGCGCCCCGCAGCAGGCGACCGGGGAGGGCCTCGGTAGGCTCGCCCCGCTCGTAGGTGACCTGGCCCTGCACGATGGTGGCGACGTAGCCGTCGGCTCCCTGCAGCAGCCGCTTGCCCCCGGCCGGGAGGTCGTGGCGCATCTCGGGCCGCCGGACCCGGAGGGCCTCGAAGTCGATCAGGTTGACGTCGGCCCGGTAGCCGGGCGCCAGCACGCCGCGATCGAGGAGGCCGACGGTCTCGGCGGTGTCCTTGGTGTGCTGGCGGACCAGGTAGGCAAGGTCGAGCTGGCCGTGGTCGCGGTCTCGACCCCAATAGGAGAGGAAGGTGGTGGGGAAGCTGGCGTCGCAGATCGTGCCGACGTGGGCGCCACCGTCGGACAAGCCGGGCACCGTGTGCGGGTGGGCCAGCATCTCGCCCACGCCGTCGAGGGTGCCGTCGAACCAGTTGATGATGGGCACGTACAGGAACGTGCGGCCCTCGTCCTGGGCGAAGAGGTCGTAGGCCAGGTCGAGGTCGCTCCGGCCGTCACGAGCGGCTCGAGCGGCGATGCTGGTCGACGGGTCGGGCTCGTAGTCGGGTGGGTCACCCAGCTCGAACATCCGGTCGGACCCGCCCAGCGGCTTGGGGGCGGCGGCCAGGAACCGCTCCTTGAAGCTCGGCTCGGCCATGGCCCGGGCCTGCTCCGCCACGGACAGGGCGGCGATCTCCTGCCACACCGGGTTCCCGGCCAGCGGGTTCACCGTGCACTGCAGACCCACCAGGATGCCGATGGCCCGGGCGGCGGCCTGGCCGCGCATCCGTACGCCCTCGGCGTTGGCCTGATCGAGCAGCTCGAGCTGGCGCGGGTACTTGGCCGGATCGACCCCGGCGAGTGAGAACGACAATGGCCGCCCTGAGGCTTCCGCCATGGACCGGAAGAGGCCGAACTCGGCGTCGACGTCATCGAAGTCGGACACCACCTGCAGCACGCCGGTGCCGGTGGCGCCGACCGCCCCGGCGATCCCGAGGAGCTCGTCGGCATCGGCCGTGAGGGTGGGGGTGAGCTCCCCGTTGGAGCTGCGGTGGTTCCGAGTGCGCGAGGTGCTGAAGCCGATGGCACCCGCCTCGATGGCCTGCCCGGCCAGCGTCGCCATGGCCTCGATGTCCTCCGGCGTGGCCATCTCCCGCTGAGCGCCCCGCTCCCCCATCACGTGCAGACGCAGCGCGCCATGGGGCACGTGGGTGGCGAGGTCGACGTCGAAGCGGCGGCCGGCGAGGGCATCGAGGAACTCGGGAAAGGACTGCCACGTCCAGGGCAGGCCCTCGTGCAGAGCGGCGCCGGGGATGTCCTCCACGCCCTCCATGAGCTGGATGAGCCGGTCGTGGTCGGCGGGGCGGACGGGCGCGAAGCCCACGCCGCAGTTGCCGGCCACCACGGTGGTGACGCCGTGCCAGGCCGACGGGATGAGGCGTTCGTCCCAGGTGGCCTGGCCGTCGTAGTGCACGTGGATGTCGACGAGACCGGGGGTGACCAGCAGCCCGTCGGCGTCGAGCTCCTGGCTGGCCGTGCCGTCCACCCGGCCCACATCGGTGATGACGCCATCCGTGACGGCCACATCCGCAGTGCGGGCAGGCACACCGGTGCCGTCGTGCACCGTGCCCCCTCGGATGATCAGGTCGTGCTCGGCCATCGGCGCCCCTTCTTTTCCACACCCTACGTCTCCACCAGCTCCTGCTCCTCCGGCGGGCGGACGTCGCGGAAGCCGGCGAGCAGCGCCAGGTCGTAGGCG
>JBDSUN010000036.1:0-4717 GCA_039927735.1 Acidimicrobiales bacterium
ACGAGGCCCCGCTTGAGGTGTGTCTTGACCGAGTTCTGGGAGATGCCGAGGGTGTCGGCGATCTCCGCGATGCCGCTGTCGAAGTAGTAGCGGAGCACGACGCAGTCGCGCTGCCGCAGCGGCAGCACCCGCAGCGCGTCGATCACCTGGCGCTGGTCGTCGCGCAGCACCACCTCGTCCTCCACGCTGGCCTGCGCCTCGTCGGCGGGGGGACGGTGTCGAAGGGACACGAGACCCCGGCGGTTGTGGTCACGCGCCAGGTTGAGCACGATCGACCGGAGGTAGGCGGCGGACTTCGAGCTGTCCTCGATGCGGTGGCCGTGTCGCGCCAGGCGGATGAAGGCCTCCTGCACCAGGTCCTCCGCCGCGTTGCGATCGTCGACGAACAGCCGGGCCATCCGGACGAGGGACGCAGCATGCTCCACGAACAGCGACCGCACGAGGGCGTCGACCTCGGCGTCCCCCCAGGTGGGCACGGACCCGACCGTCGCATCGGCCATGGCAGGGCCGTCGGCAGTGGCGAGGTGGATTCCCGTCATCGCGAGTACGAACGGACGAGGGGCGGCCCCCGGGTGACAAGCGGCGGCGAGGGCGTCCGCCACCCGGGCGCCGATGCCAGCGCCAGAGCTGCCCTCACAACTCCCGCGCCACCTCACAGCAGGAGCCTCCCACGAGGCCCGTGCAGGTGCGCCGGTGGAGCCGCCCAGGGGAGAGGGAGGCTCCACGGGCTCCGCCGTTGCGGTCGCGCGCAGGTCAGCTCAGGCCGGCGTCACCACCCCGCAGGCGTACCGACCGCCCGAGTCACCGGTGGCGAGGGTGGTGGCGTTGGGCCCGGGCACCCCTCCGCTCGAGTAGGTCGTGGGGATGTTGGCGAAGTTGTCCCGTCCGGCGTGGAGGATCACCGCCGACCCGTCGGTGTCGAGGAGGGCGCTGACGTCGATGCGATCCGTGTCGAACTCCATGTACGCGTTCCCGTTGGCGTGGATGAGGACGCTCGGCATGTCGCCGGCGTGGACCCCGTGGCTGGCTCCTCCCGGGTTCCAGTGGCCTCCCGCGGACCCGAAGGGAACGTTGGCCGAACCCGAGTTCAGTGGATCACAGTCGCCGGTGGTGTGGACGTGGAACCCGTGGAAGTCCCCGAGGCCGGGCGCCGCCGCCGCCACCACCTCCACCTCCACTCGGCTGACCGAGGTGCCCTTGCCCTTGAACACGACTTCGCCGATCTCGGCGCCGGCGGTGTCCAACAGGGTGGCTCGGATCAGCGGCTTGGCCGCCCCAGCCGAGGTGCTGGCGGTGAGCGACGCAAGGCCCACCGCCGCCAGCGCGGCCACGGCCAACAGGCTTCGTCGCCAGGTACGTGTCTTCATCGTGGTTCCTCCCGGCCGGTGGCCGCTGTCGTCTGGTGTCGCTCCTACTGACGGGCGACAGGCCCTTCGCGGGTGACAGCGATCTCGGGTTCGCCGAACTTCTACGCTGCGGGGCATGACCCTCACCGAGGAGCCCGCAGTCGGCCCGTACGCGATGTCGGCGGGCAACAAGGAGCGGTGGACGCTCCAGTGGAAGGAGCTCTACGACGAGGTCATCACCTCAGGGCTCTGCACCGGGTGCGCCGGCTGCGTCATCGCCTGCCCCCACGACGTCATCGGCTACGAGCACGCTCCGGGCGCCTACAAGCCGTTCCACCTCGAAGAGGAGCTCGGCCTCGACGACTGCATCCATGGCCAGAAGGGGTGCACGTCGTGCACCCGGGCGTGCCCCCGCTTCCGGGCCTGGGAGCCCGAGGCCGACGAGCACCTCTTCGCCCGGGTCCGCCAACCGGACGAGCCGTCCGGCATCTACCAGGACATCCTCCTGACTCGGGCCAGCGACGACATGGTCCACCAGATGGGACAGGACGGCGGCTTCGTCTCCGCACTGCTGATCTGGGCTCTGGACAAGGGCTACATCGATGCCGCGCTCACCTCCTACCTCGAGGCGGGCGACGAGGAGGGCACCAGCAGCTGGAAGGCCGTACCTGGCGTGGCGTCGACCAAGGACGAGGTGCTGGCCGGCGCCGGCTCCCGCTACACCTACTCCGCCAACACGCTGGCCCTCCCCCAGGCCCTCGAACGCGGCTTCTCGAAGCTGGCCCTGGTCGGCATGAGCTGCCAGTCGTCGGTGCCACCCGTGATGTGGAGCCGCAAGATCGGCAAGGTCAGCAAGCCCATCGTCTTCAACATCGGGCTGCTCTGTTCGAAGAGCTTCGACGACTCCATCTTCGAGGAGCTGTTCCTCGCCAAGTACGGCCTGGCCAAGCAAGACATGGTGAAGATGAACATCAAGGGCGTCTTCCAGATCTGGATGCGCGACGGCACCTTCCACGAGATCAACCTGAAGGAGTGCCATGCGTGGACGCGCGAAGGCTGCGTCCACTGCCCCGACTTCGCCGCCGAGCACGCCGACATCTCCACCGGAGGCATCGGCGAGCACAACGACTGGACGCTCACCATCGTCCGCACCGACCTCGGGCGCGAGATCATCAGCCGGATGATCGCAGATGGGTCCATCGAGGCCCGTCCGGGCGACGAGGACCCCGGAGCCATCGCCCTGATGCACAAGCTGTCGGCCAAGAGCCGCGAGCGGTGGCCGTCGACCGCCATCGACTTCCCCAAGAACCCGCCGAAGCCGGCGAAGGTCTAAGCCATCACAGCCATGGACGTCGGCCCCCTCCGTGACCTCGTCACGGCGGTCCTGGGCCTGGCGACCGGCGTGCTCTCTGGCCTGTTCGGCGTCGGCGGTGGTGTCATCTCGCAACCGGGCATGCGGCTGCTCGGCCTGGAGCCTCTGGTGGTCATCGGCACGGCGCTGCCCGTCATCATTCCCGGGGCCGCCAGCGGCGCAGTGCGGTTCGTGCGCGAGGGCCTCATCCGATGGCCGGCGGTGGTGGCCACCGTGCCGACCGGCCTGGTGGCGGCCGTGGGGGGCAGCCTCGTGGCCGAACAGGTCCCTGGCGACGGCCACCTGCTGCAGCTGGCCACCGCCGGGCTCCTCGGACTGTCGTCCTTCCGGATGGGCCGCTCACCTACACCGCTCCCGCCCGGCGAGCCGCGCGCCGAGACCGACGCCCCGGAGGCCCCCGTGCGCCATCCCGACGGCCGCGCCAGCCCGGGACGGTTCGCCGCCATCGGTGTGGTGTCCGGGTTCCTCTCGGGCCTGCTCGGCATCGGCGGCGGCGTCATCATGGTGCCGGCCTTCGTGCAGCTCGCCCGCATGGAGGTGAAGGCGGCCATCGCCACCTCTCTCGTGTGCGTCGGCGCCTTCGCGGTGCCGGGCACCATCACCCACGCCCTCCTCGACCACATCGACGGTCGGGTGGCGTTGGCCCTCGTGCTCGGCGTCGTCCCCGGCGCTCGCCTCGGCGCCGCCCTCACCATCCGCGCCACCGACCGCCGCCTGCGCATCACCGTCGCCAGCTTCCTCGGCGCCACCGCCGTCCTCTACGGACTAGGCGAGCTCTTCGCCCTCTTCGGCTGAGGTCGAGGGCGGGTCAAGACTGACGCCTTCAGAGCTCGGCGAGCTCTCTGGCTCTGGTGAAGAGGGCGTCGAGCATCGGCTCCGTGAGCTTGCCGGTGAAGGTGTTCTGCTGACTGACGTGGTAGCTGGCCACGACCCAGCGGCCGTCGGGAAGGGCCACCTCGATGCCGTGCCCGAAGGGCGGCCGAGGGCGGACCCCGAGGATGCTGCACAGGCCCTGGTAGGCGAACCCTCCCAAGGGCACGAACACCCTTGCGTCCAGGAGCTCGAGCTCGCGCTCGAGGAACGGGCGGCACGAGTCGCGCTCGTCGACGGTCGGCTGGTTGGCCGGCGGGGCGCAGCGCACGGGGGCGGTGATCCAGGCGCCTGTCAACCGGAGGCCGTCGTCGGCGCTCACGCTGGTCGGCTGGTTGGCGAAGCCTGTGCGGTGGAGCGAGGCGTACAGGAAGTCGCCCGAGCGGTCACCCGTGAACATGCGTCCGGTTCGGTTGGCGCCGTGGGCGGCCGGCGCCAGGCCGACGACCACCACGCGGGCGTCGGGATCGCCGAAGGCGGGCACCGGTCGACCCCAGTAGTCCTCGCCCGAATAGGAGGCCCGCTTCTCCACGGCCACCAGCTCCCGCCACGCCACCAACCGAGGGCACGCCACGCAGTCGATGACCTCGGACTGCACCTGCCGCAGGGCTCGTCGGCGGGTCGGATCCACAGGCCGCAACGATAGGTTGGCGCTCGACCATGGCCCGTGCGAAACCCCCTCCGCCGCCCACGCTCGTGCTCCTCGTGCGCCACGGGCAGACCCCGACCACGGGCAAGGTCCTTCCCGGTCGGGCCGCCGGTCTCCACCTCGCCGACAAGGGGCAGCAGCAGGCGGAGACGGTGGCGGAGCGCATCGCCGCCCTCCAGACCGACAAGCGCAAGGTGGCGGCGATCTACGCCTCCCCGCTCGAGCGCACCCAGGAGACGGCCGCACCCATCGCCAAGGCGCTCGGCCTCCGCGTGCGCCGGGACCGCGGCCTGCTGGAAGCCGACTTCGGCGAGTGGACCGGCGCCGAGCTCAAGAAGCTCTACAAGCTGCCCGAGTGGCGCACGGTGCAGCGCAACCCCAGCGGCTTCCGGTTCCCCGGCGGCGAGTCGTTCCCCGAGATGCAGACCCGCATCTGCGGCGCCATCGACAAGCTGCGCCTCGCCCACCCGGGCGAGACCG
>JBDSUN010000037.1:0-5203 GCA_039927735.1 Acidimicrobiales bacterium
CCGGATTGGTGGCGGCGGTGCAGCAGGGTCGCCTCGACGAGGCTCGTCTCGACGAGGCGGTCGGCCGGGTGCTGGCCCTACGAGGCCAGCCCGCGGACGGCATCGTCTGCCCCGCTGATCAGCGCCGTCGATAGTCGACGACGGCGGGCCTGGCCGCACGGGCGACGGCGCCGATCTGCCGGCGGCGAGGCGTCACCGACGCGTAGCGGGGCACGAGGTCGTACCGGTCGACCAGCGCTCGCACCGCCACCCGGATGGCGGAGATGGAGAACCGAGCGGCCGGGCAGGAGTGGCTGCCGTGGCCGAAGGTCGACACCATCTCCTTGGTGGCGACGGGGACATCGTGCGCCAGCGCTCGTCGCCCTGGCGTGTAGTGGGCGGGGTCGAAGGCATCGAGGCCCGGCGCCGCCCGGCGGTTGTTGGCGGACAGCATCGTCGTCACGAAGGTGCCCGGCACCAGGTGGAAGGTCCCGCCCTCCGCCTCCACCTCGATCGGTCGGAGCACCTCCCGCAGGGTGATGGAACGCTGGGCCATCCGAATCGACTCGCTGGCGCACTGGTCGAGCAGCCCGTCGTCGCCGGCTCGCACCCGCACCAGCAGCTCCGGGTGGGCCAGCAGGTCGACGAGGGTCCACGCCAGGGCGGCGTAGAGGTTCGACTGGGCGCCGGAGTGGATGAGGATGACATCGCGCGCGGTGGCCACCTCCCGCTCCCCTGCAGGCAGGTCGGCGAAAGACTCGTGGATGTGATCCAGGAAGTCGTCCTCGCACCCGAGCCGGCCTGTGGCTCGCCGCTCGGCCAGCACCTCGCCGATGACCCCCTCGACCGTCGCCATGGCGGCCCGCTCCCGACGCCGCCGGGTGGCCCAGGTGCGGAACGCCTGCGCAGGTCGGACGAAGGCCTCCGAGGAGTCCACCGCGTCCAGCGCCGGGATCAGGCGGTCGAGGTGGCGGGGGGAGGCGACCTCGTTCCCGGCCCACGAGGCCAGGCCCAGGCGATGGCCGAGCCGCTTCATCTCTGCGAACACCTCGAAGTGTCCGGCGTCCCCCAGCTCGTCGAGCTCGGCGGCGACGGCGGCCTCCAGGTTGCGCAGGTAGCGCTCCACGTCGCTCGCCCCGAAGAGGGAGTGCGGCGTGTTGCGACGACCCCTCAGGAGCTCCGGCGGCAGCTTGAACCCGATCAGCCGGTAGGTCGCCAGCCTGAAGCTGGCCTCCGCCTCGGGGAGGGCGTAGAGGGACCGCACCCCGACTGGGCCCAGCACGCAGAAGAGGCGGAACCCGAAGGCGTCGGCCACGAAGGTCTCGCCGTGGCGAGCGCGCTGGCGCTCGAACCAGGCGGTGGGGTCGCGCAGCAGTCCCAGGCCGGACCCGACGAAGGGCACCACCGCCCGCACCTCGGGCGGCGCTGGGGTGGGGAGTGGAGCCGGCCTACGCAAGCAGGCCCTGCACGTGGGCAACGCCTGTCTCCGGATCGCCGACCAGCTCCATGGCGGCGGTGGCGAGGCGGGTGGGCGGGTCGGCATCGAGGAGGTCCCCGCAGCGCGGCGGATGGGTGCCGGCGTCGGCCTCCCGCCCGAGGGCGATGACCTCGTCGAGCAGGGCGCGCGCCTCCGGACCGAGCAGGGCGAGGTCGTCGGACACCAGCGCCATCCCACCGCTCACGCCCACCGCCAGCGCCCAGGCCCGCACCTGTTCGGGTTCGAGCTGCGTGCGCTCGCTGCGCAGCATCAGGCAGTCGGGGTCGTTGAGCCACAGGTGCCGGTGCATGAACGACCGGCTCAGGGTGTTGCGCCAGGCGTTGACCGTGGCGGGCTCGCCACCCTCGTGGCCTGGCGGTCGGTACTGGCCGGGCTGCGGGTGCCACCACGGCGCCACGTCGGCACCGATCCGCATGCCGTCCACCACACCGACCGCAGTGCCCAGGGGCGCGCCGCACCCGAGGAGGAAGGTGTCCTGCCCCGCCCCTCGACGGATCGCCTCGAACCCGGCCCGCACGCGCTGGGCCGGCGTCTGCCCGGGATCGGCGTAGCCCCCTTGCATGGACGGGGCGTAGGTGAAGTCCAGCTTGAGATAGGGGTAGCCGGCCTCCACCAGCTGGCGGGCGACGGACTCGAGGTGGACGAGCACCTCGGGCTGCGACGTGTCGAGGGTGCCGACGCGACCGCCCCAGGCCTCGTTCACCATCCCGACCAGTGGCGACCCGGTGGGCAGGTGGGTCGCCAGCCAATCGGGGTGCTGGCGGGCGACGTCCGAGGTGAGACCCGCGAGGAACGGAGCGATCCAGATGCCCGGCGTGCGACCCTCGGCGGCGATGGCGGCCGCCAGCCCCTCGATCGGGGTCGGGAAGTCCGCGTTGGTGGTGAGCCAGTCCCCGATGGCCGGTTGGAAGCCGTCGTCGAGCTGGAAGACGTCGAAGGGCCAGTCGCCGGCGTGGGCCAGGTTCGACCGGAGGTCGGCCTCCGTCACGGCGTGGAAGTAGTGGTACCAGGAGCACCACCCCACTTGGTACGGCGCGCTCGTGCGGGCAGCGCCGGCGGCGCCCAGGGCACCGGCCCAGGCCTCTAGGAGCAGCGACGGGTCGCCCTCGCCCTCGGTCAGGGACACCTCGTGGAGCTCGCGGCGCTCACCCGGCTGGAGCACGGCGCCGCCGAGGAAGGCCTCGATCCAGAGCTCGATGCCCTCGGACCCGCCGCGGGCGCAGCGGACCCGGAAGGTGCCGTCGTGCTCCCAGCCCCCGAGGAAGCCGGCCACCAGCACCGCACCGGTGTCGTCCCGCAACACCGTGACCAGCTCGCTGCGCAGCTCGCCGTCCTCGGCCGGCGACCAGTCGGCGTGGTGCATCCCGACCGGCAGCGATCGCACGCCGCCGAAGCGGGTGGGATCCTGGTCCACCCGGAAGGTGGCGACGGCGGTCGGCGACCACGACTGGTACCCGTGGCGCAGCACCCGGAGCGGCTCCACCACTCCGTCGAGCTGCGCCACCACCGCCACCGCGTCGACGGCGACGGGCGCGTCGGAGCGGTTGGCGACCGACCACCGCAGGTGGCCGTCGCCGGCCGACCACTCGACCTCGAGGGCGTCGCCATCGGCGGCCCGCACCTCGACCCTGTCCAGGCGCGCCCGCATGGTGGGACCTTAGGGGGCGTCGGAGCCGAGGATGCTGACGAAGCTGACCATCTCGCCGGGGTAGCCGCCGAGGTTGTGGGTGAGGGCGAGGTGGCGGTCGGCGGTGGTGGCGATCTGGCGGTCGGGTGGCGCCTCGCCTCGCAGCTGGAGCCAGGCCTCGAACATCATCCGCAGTCCGGAGGCCCCGACGGGGTGGCCGAAGGACTTGAGACCGCCGTCGGGGTTGACGGGCAGGTCGCCGGTGAGGTCGAAGGCGCCAGCTTTGACCTCCGTCCAGGCCGTGCCGCGCGCGCAGAAGCCGAGGTCCTCCAGGAGGACGAGCTCGGTGGGGGTGAAGCAGTCGTGCACCTCGGCCATGGCCAGCTCGGCGCGCGGATCGGTGATGCCGGCTTGGGCGTAGGCGTCCTGGGCGCAGGCGACGACCTCGGGGAAGGTGGTGTAGTCGTAGCCCGGGTCAGTGAGCCCGGAGCCGTTGCCGGCCACGAACGACAGCGCCTTCACGTAGATCGGCGAGTCCGTGTAGCGCCCCGCATCCTCGGCCCGGCAGACGATGGCGGCGGCGGCGCCGTCGGCCACCCCGGCGCAGTCGAACACGGACAGGCAGCCGGCCACATCGGGCATGGAGAGGATCCGCTCCACCGACATCTCGCGCTGGAACTGGGCGCGCGGGTTCCGAGCCCCGTTGGCGTGGTTCTTGGACGCGATGCGGGCCAGCACCGCCTTGAGCTCGTCCATGGGCACGCCGTAGCGCTCGGCGTAGGCGGGAGCGACCATCGAGAACATGGCCGCCGCCGTGAGCGTGCGCTGGGTGCCGTCGCCCGGCACGGGGAAGGCGTTCAGGCCCTGGTAGCCGGAGTCCTTGACCTTCTCCACGCCGACGGCCATGGCCAGGTCGTAGGCGCCGGAGGCGACGGCGTAGGCGGCCTGCCGCAGGGCCTCTGATCCGGTGGCGCACATGTTCTCGACTCGGCTGACGGGCTTGCCCTCGAGCTGCAGCGGCTTGGCGAGGAGCATCCCGCTCATGCCGCCCTGCGCCGTGCCCAGCCAGTAGGCGTCGACGTCGTCCTTCGTCACACCGGTCGAGGTGAAGGCCTCGCCAGTGGCGTCGAGGAGCAGGTCGTCGAGGCCCTTGTCCCAGTGCTCGGCGAACCGGGTGCAGCCCATGCCCACGATCGCGACGCGGTCCTTGATGCCGTTCGATGCCATCAGACGATGCGGGCCTTCCAGAAGTAGTTGTGGATGCCGTCGGCGGTGAAGAGCTTGCGGAACGTCAGCTCGACTCGAGCGCCGATGCGCACCTGGTCGACGTCGACGTCGGTGAGCTCCACCGGGAGACGGCCGCCGCCGTCGAAGTCGACCACTGCGAACACGACCGGGGGGCTGGGTGAGTAGGCGAGGCGGTCGACGGTGAAGGTGACGATGGTGCCCTCGACGTCGGCCATGGGGGCGGCGGTGGCATCGCCCGGGTGTGGCGGCAGGTGGACCTCACCGTCGTCGCCCGAGGAGCCGACGAAGGCCAGCTTCCAGTCGAGCGAGCGCGTGGCCGCCGACGCCGACGGGCGGGCCGGCTCCGGTCGGCGGGGCGGCTCGACGGGCAGGATGCCGCGCCAGCGGAGGTAGGTGCCGTAGTCGATCGGCGCACCGGCCGCGGCCTGTCCGGCCAGCGGGCGCTCGGGCGTCCGTGCGGCCAGGGCCTCGGTGGTGCGGAAGAGCAGGACGTGGGCACCGTCGGCGAGCACGACGAGGGCGATGACCTGGCCGGGCTCGGCCACCTCCAGCGCCGCGGTGAGCAGAGCGGCGGGCTGGGCCGCCCCCAGGTTGCCGATGGCGGCGCCCAGGTCGTCGACCCGTCGGTCGCCGGCGCCGAGCTTCTTGGCTAGGGCGCCGTTGGCCCTGGCATGCGTCCCCGCGATGGCGACGTGATCGATCTGGTCGGCGACGAGGTCGGCGGACTTCAGCGCGTCGTCCCACGCCGTCTGCCCCAATGGGATGTAGCGCGTCTCGCCGAACCGCTCCTCCCACACCTTCGACCGCACCTCGCCCGGCGTTCGCCACCGGTCGAGGAACTCCTCGGTCGC
>JBDSUN010000038.1:0-5017 GCA_039927735.1 Acidimicrobiales bacterium
GCGCCGATGTCCTCGGCGAACAGCTCGATCTCCTCATCGCTGAGGGACTGCGTGGCCGTGACCATCTCCCCCATCTGCATGAGGAAGCGCACGACGTCAGCGGCGGTGCGGTTGAGCTTCGGCCCGAGCTCCTGCGGGGTGGAGGAGCGCTCCAGCACCAGCTCGCCCTCCGGCACGGGGGCGTCCGAGGGCGTGTAGGTGGGGAGGTCCATGGGCTGGAGCTCCTCACGGCTGCGACGGCGACGTCCACCACGCCGACGGGGCGGACGCTGCTGCGGGCGACCGCCGCCGGGACGACCGCCGGGGCCGCCACCAGGACCGCCGCCAGGGCCTCCAGGACCGCCGGGACCGCCCCCGGGGCGGTTGCCGTAGCTGCCGGGGCCGCCCGGGCGACCGCCGACGGGTGTGCTGGCGGGCGGGCCGCCGACGCGGCGGCCGGGAGGGCCGGGAGCGGCACGACCGGCTGGGCCGCGTGGGGCAACAGCACCGCGTCCACCCATGCCGGGGGGCGGCGGGATCGGCTTGCCGCTGGCGCCGCGCAGCGGAGGCGCGGGAGCCTCGGGCGCCGCTTCGGCGGCGGGGACCGGGGCCTCCGCCGGCTCGCTCGTCGGTGCGGGTGCGTCGGTGGGCGGGGCCGGTGCCGGAGCCGCGGCAGCCGCCGGGGCAACGGGCGCTTCCACCACGGGCGGAGCAGGAGCGGGACGGGGCGCTTCCACAGGCGGCGGACCCGGGGTGGGGGCGGGACGGGGCGCCGCGGGTGCCTCGGGACGAGGTGAGGCGGGCGGGGCGGGCGCGACGGCGGCGGGACGGACCGGCTCGTCTTCCACTCGGCGCGGCGGCAACGGCCGCTCGCTGCCGCTGGAGGTGACGAGGCGGGCAGGAGGTCGGGGCGGCGAGGGCTCGGGGCGCGGCGCCGGCGCTTCGACGGGGGCCGGAGCAGGACGCGGGGCGGGTGCGGGAGTCACGGCCGCCGGCGCCTCGGGGGCAGGAGCCTTCTTGGTGACCTTGGTCGGCTTGCCCGGCTCCTCGGGCTGGACGTCGCGGACCAGGCCCTCGCGCTCGGCCTTGCGACGGACGCGATCGGCCTGGGCATCCTCGATGCTCGAGGAATGGGTCTTGACGCCGATCCCCAGCGTTCCGCAGAGGTCGAGCGTCTCCTTGTTCGTCATCCCGAGCTCCTTGGCGAGCTCGTGCACGCGCTTCTTCGCTGCCAAGTTCCTGGTTCAGTCCTTCAGGGGGTCGATCTTCGGGGCGCGATGCGGCATGGGGGCCACACCACGGCCGTCCATCTTCGCACGAACCCGGGGGCGCGCACGATTCGAACGGGCGATGTCCCGGCGGTCAACCGGAGCCTTCCTGACCGAGGGCCAGGACCGCTTCGGATGACACGGGCGCTCGCAACGCCCTCGAGAGAGCGCTGCGCTGTGCTGCCTGTTGCACGCAACGCAGGGACCCGGCGCAGAGCCAGGCACCTCGACCGGCCAGTGTACGGCTCACCCGGAGGGATCCCTCCGGGGTGCGCACGACCCGCACCAGCTCGGGCTGACCCCTTCGCCGTCGGCACCCCACGCAGGTGCGTTGGGGCGGGGCGGCTACTCCGACTCCCCAGCCGGGACCTCGAGCGGCTCGGCTTCGGTGGCGTCGAGCGCCTCGGCCGCCTCGTCGAGCTCGACCGCAGCAGGGACCGCAGCCGACACGGCCGCGCCATCGACCTCGGCGTCGGCCGGCTGGCCGCCGTCCACCTCGACGGCCTTGGCGTCGGGCTTGGCGTCGGGCTTGGCGTCGGGCTTGGCGCCGTCGGCCCCGGGGGCGTCGTCGGGATGGGCCCACTGCTCGGCGGACAGCGCCGGACCGCCCTCGGCGGGCACCCACACCTGCTCGCCGCTCTCGGGGTCGACCACCCACTCGCCCTGGGCCCACTCCTCGCCCTGGTAGGCCTCCTCGTCCGCGATCTGCGTCTCGCTCTTGATGTCGACGCGCCAGCCGGTGAGCCGGGCGGCCAAGCGGGCGTTCTGCCCCTCCTTCCCAATCGCCAGGCTGAGCTGGAAGTCCGGGACGATGACGGTGGCGGTGCCAGTCTCCTGGTCGATGCGGACCTCCTTCACCTTGGCCGGCGACAGCGCCTTCATGACGAAGTCGTAGGGATCGTCGGAGAAGGGGACGATGTCGATCTTCTCGCCGTTGAGCTCGTTGACGACCTGCCGGACGCGCGCGCCGCGGGCGCCCACGCAGGCCCCGACCGGGTCGACGTTGGAGTCGTTCGACCAGACGGCGATCTTGGTGCGGTGCCCGGGCTCGCGAGCGCAGGCTCGCATCTCGACGACGCCATCGGCGATCTCGGGCACCTCCAGCTTGAAGAGCTCCAGGATGAGCCCGGGGTGGGTGCGGGAGACGACGATCTGGGGGCCCTTGGCCGTGCGCCGGACCTCCACGATGTAGGCCTTGAGACGGGTGTTCGGCGCCGGGCGCTCGTAGGGCACCTGCTCGGCCTGGGGCAGCAGGGCCTCCACCCGACCGAGGTCGAGGAGGGTGTAGCGGCTGTCGGTCTGCTGGATGATGCCGGTGACGATGTCGCCCTCCCGCCCGGCGTACTCCTCGTACTTGAGCTCACGCTCGGCCTCGCGGATGCGCTGGGTCATGACCTGCCGGGCGGTCATGGCCGCGATCCGCCCGAAGTCGTCGGGGGTGACGTCCAGCTCGGGCCCGTACGGCTCGCCGTCCTCGTCGATCTCCTGGGCGAACACCCGGATGTCGAAGCTGTCGGGGTCGATGGTGACCCACGCGTACTCATTGGCCCCGGGCATCCGCTTGTACGCGGACTCGAGGGCGTCGGCCAGGGCGCCGAGGAGGGTTTCGACGGAGATGCCCTTGTCCACGGCCAGCGCGGCGAGCGCCTCGCCGAAGTCGATGTTGCTCATGCTTGGGTCTTCTTTCTGTCCTGCTTGGGCTGGCCGCCCCACTCGAAGGTGGTCCGGGCCCGCTCGATGTCGTCGTGGCGCAGCGTGCGCTCGGTGCCGTCGGCCGCCTGCACGGTGACGGTCGTGTCGTCGGCCGCCGTGACGGTGCCCTCGAGGCGCCGTTCACCCTCGGCGTCGGGCTTCGTCTTGACCTTCACGGTGGCGCCGACGGCGCTGATGAAGTGGGCGGGGGCTCGCAGCGGCCGTTCGAGGCCAGGCGTCCCCACCTCGAGGGTGTACTTGCTGTCGATCGGATCGTGCTCGTCCAGGGCACGGGAGATGGCACGAGCCAGCCGGCTGATGGCATCGATGTCGGCGCCGCCCGGCGTGTCCACCAGCACCTGCAGCACGCCACCGTTCAGGTCCAGGTCGTACAGATCGAGGTCAGCGTCGGCGACGAGGGGCGCCACGATGTCCCGCACGCGGTCGGCGGCGCTCATGGCAGTCCCTCACCTCCTCCCTGACATAGCAACGGCGCGGGCCGAAGCCCACGCCGCTCCAACTCAACGGACCATCGAATAGCCCCGGGAGACTAGCAGCCGCCTGACCGATCCCGCCCGTCGGTCAATAGCTGCGGGCGACGTAGGCGATGAGGTCGGGGGCGTCCTCGCTGTCCGGGAGGCCGCCATCGGCGGTCTGGAGGCACCGGACGGAGATGGCGTCACGAGCGAGGAGGGCCTCGCCGCCGTCCTTGATGCGGTCCCAGGCGATCCTGGCGAAGCCGACCTTGCCGGCCTCGACGGCCGCCTCTACCGAGTCGACCTCCTCAGTGCGGTCGTCCCGCCGCTGGGTGGCGCCTGCCAGCAGCTCGGCCTGCATCGCCTCGAGCAGCTCGGGTACCTGGGCAGCCACCTCAGCCACGGCGACCTGCACCTTGGCGCCGTTGTCCCGTCGCACCAGCGTGACGTTGCCCTCGGCCAGATCGCGCGGACCCACCTCGACCCGGAGGGGCACGCCCTTCAGCTCCCAATCGGTGGCCCGCCGACCGAAGCTGGTGGCCACCTGGCCGTCCAGGCGCACCTTGACTCCGGCCGCCTTCAGCTCCGCCACCAGCGCGTCCGCTGCGACACCGGCACCGTCGGTGTCTCGGACCAGGAGCACCACCACCTGGATGTGGGCCAGTGCCGGGGGGACGACGAGGCCGGCGTCGTCGCCGTGGACCATGATGAGCCCGCCCACCATTCGCGTGGTCACGCCCCACGACGTCGTCCAGCACAGCTGTGTGTCGCCGTTGGCGTCGAGGTGGGTGATGTCGAAGACCTTGGCGAAGTTCTGGCCGAGGTCGTGGCTGGTGCCCATCTGAAGCGCCTTGCCGTCGCCCATCATCGCCTCGACCGTGAGGGTGTTGGCGGCGCCGGGAAAGCGCTCGGCGGCCGTCTTGCGCCCCGGGAGGACGGGGATGGCCAGCACGTTGACCATGAAGTCGGCGTACACGTCCCGCAGGATCTGCTCGGCGTAGCGGGCGCCGTCCTCGGCGGTGGCGTGGGCGGTGTGGCCCTCCTGCCACAGGAACTCGGTGGTGCGCAGGAACAGGCGCGGCCGGAGCTCCCAGCGCACGACGTTGTTCCAGAGGTTCAGCAGGAGGGGGAGATCCCGGTAGCTCTGGATCCACTTGCCCATGTACTCGCCGATGACGGTCTCGCTGGTGGGGCGCACGACCAGCGGTTCCTCCAGCTCCTTGCCCCCGGCGTGGGTGACGATGGCCAGCTCGGGCGCGAAGCCCTCCACATGATCGGCCTCGCGCGTCAGGTAGCTCTGCGGGATGAGCAGCGGGAAGTAGCAGTTGTCGGCTCCTGCCTCCTTGATCCGGGCGTCGAGCTCTGCCTGCATCCGCTCCCAGATGCCGTACCCGTAGGGCCGGATGACCATCGTGCCTCGCGCCGGGCCGTTGTCGGCCAGCTCCGCCTTGGCGACGACGTCCTGGTACCAGCGGGGGAAGTCGTCCGCCTGGGGGGTGAGGATGGGGGCCTTGGCCATAGACGGTCGATGCTAGTGGGGTGGCTCGTAACGCTCGGCTGCTATCCGGCGAGCCAGCGGCGTTCAGGGCAAGGACGCAGGCC
>JBDSUN010000039.1:0-4617 GCA_039927735.1 Acidimicrobiales bacterium
TCGTGCACGGGTCGAGGGCGGACGGCCGTGGGGTCGGCCTCGCGGGGTTCGATCAGGGTCAGGTCGACGGCCGTTCCCACCTCGCGAGTCGTGGCCTCGGCCTCCACCGTGGTGTCGGGCGGGATTCCCGGGCCGTCGGGCGGCCGATCGACGTGGGCTCGATGGGCGGCCCGCTGACCGGCCGTGTACGAGAACAGGGCGAAGCCGGCCACCCCGGCGATGACGAGGTAGCCGACGCGGGGCGGGAGCGAGATGAGCACCGGGATGACCGCCCCGACCACCCAGACCAGCTGGAAGCGGAGCTCGAAGCCGGCGAAGGACCGACCCCGGTTGGCGTCGGGAGCGTCGCGCTGCACCAGGGAGTCGAAGGCCAGGCGGCCGGTGGTGGACACGATGGCGACCACACCGGCCAGGACCATGCTGGCGGCGAGGCCTCCCAGCCATGCCGCCACCAGTCCGCCCGCCAAGGCCACCGCCAGTGCCGTCATCAGCATTCGCTCCTCAGAGAAGGAGCGCCGCAGCGCCGGGGCCAGCGCGGAGCCCAGCAACGCCCCGGCCCCGCTCATCAGCAGCACGACACCCATGTGCCACGTGGGATCGTCCCGCAGCTCGAAGAGCAGGAAGAAGGTGAGGAACCCCACGATGCCCCTGATCAGGCCCATGGCGGAGGCGGCGAGGAGCACACCGACCCCTCTGAGCTCGGCCGCCTCGGCGGCGCTGGCGGGGGCGTCGGCCACCTGGGTGGCCGGAATCCGGAGGGCGGCGAGGGTGGCGGCGGCGTAGGCGACGACCGCCACCACCAGTACGGCCTCCGAGCCGCCGATGAGGAAGGCGATGCCGGCCGGGATGCCGGCCAGGGGCACGGCCAGGCCGGACAGGAGCTGGAGCTTGGAGTTGGCCTCCACGAGCTCGGCGTCGTTGTGCACGACGGTGGGCACGACGGCGCTGCGGGCCACCGTGTACGCCTTGCCCATGGCCAGCACCGTGAAGGCCTCGGGGAAGAGCAGGAGGCCCTGCAGGTCGTTGATCATCACCAGGCAGACCACCGCTCGCGCGGCGTTGACGCCCACGATCATCCACCGCCGACCGCCCACCGACCGGTCGAGGACCGGGCCGATGAACGGCGCCACGACGGCCAGCGGGGCCATGGTCAGCGCCAGGTAGAGGAAGACCTTCCAGCGGGCGTCGTTCGGGTCGAGCTCGAAGAACAGCGAGTTGGCCAGGGCGATGGTGACGAGGGCGTCGCCGGCCGCCACCAGCACATGGGAGCGAGCCAGTCGAGCGAACGGGGACAGGTGGAAGGCGTCGGCGCCGGCCCGCTTCTTAGGAGAGGAGAGGGGCTCCCAGCCGGCTGCGTCAGACATCGGGGCCCATGGTACGAGCCCGTGCGCCTGCGCCCGCCGCGGGAGTCAGGCCCTCGGGGCCTCGTACTTGTAGCCCAGCCCCCGGATGGTGACGATGCGAGTTGGTGCCGACGGATCGGGCTCGACCTTGGCCCGGAGGCGCTTCACGTGCACGTCGAGGGTCTTGGTGTCGCCCACGTAGTCGGTGCCCCAGACCCGGTCCATGAGCGTGTCGCGCGGCAGGACCCGTCCGGCGTTGGCCAGCAGGATCTCGAGGAGCTCGAACTCCTTGAGGGGCAGGGTGACGGCGTCGCCGCGGATCACGACCTCGTGACGCTCGGGATCGAGGGCCACATCGCCCACCTCGAGCGCATCCTGGCTCAGCACCGGGGCCGGAGCCTCCCCGGCCCGGCGCCGCAGCACGGCCCGCATGCGGGCCACCAGCTCGCGCAGCCGATAAGGCTTGGTCACGTAGTCGTCGGCACCGACCTCGAGCCCCACCACGGTGTCGATCTCGCCGCCCTTGGCCGTGACCATGATGATCGGCACGGACGACCGACGCCGCAGCTCGCGGCACACGTCGATCCCCGACACCTTGGGGAGCATCACGTCGAGCAGCACGAGGTCGGGGCGCACCGCGTCGAAGACGTCCAGGGCCTCGGCTCCATCACGCGCCACCTGCACCCTGAAGCCCTCGCGCTTGAGCCCGACCGTGAGCGCGTCGATGAAGGAATCCTCGTCCTCGACCACCAGGATCGTGGCGTCAGGGGTGCTCATGGGGGATCAACCTGCCTCTGCAGTGACGGCGACGGGTCCGGCTCCCACCGGGAGTCGCAGGGTGAACGTGGAGCCTTCGCCTTCGACGGAGGTGACCTGCACGTCGCCGGCGTGGTTGCTGGCCACGTGGCGGACGATGGCCAGACCGAGCCCGGTGCCGCCGGTCTCGCGGCTGCGACCGCGATCCACCCGGTAGAAGCGCTCGAAGACCCGTTGCAGGTCCCGCCGGGGGATGCCGATCCCGTGGTCCTCGACCGAGATGGCCACCCAGCGGCCGTCGGTGCGGGCGCCCACCTCGATGGTGGAGCCGGCGTCGGAGTACTTCACGGCGTTCTCGAGCAGGTTGTAGGTGGCGGAGACGAGCTGGCGACGATCGCCGATGACGACGAGACGGGCGGCCGGCTCGTCCACCGCGAAGGAGATGCCCTGCTGCTCCGCGGCTGGTCGCACCCGGTCGACGGCTTCGGCCATGAGCCGATGGACCGGCACCTCGCCTCGCTGCGCCTCGCCGTCCGCCTCGATGCGCGACAGCTCGAGCAGGTCGTCGATGGTCCGGCTCACGCGAAACGCCTCGGTGACCATCCGCTCGGTGAGACGCTGGGCCACGGCCGGCTCGTCCTCCGCCAGGAGCGTCTCGGCCAGCAGGGCGATGGCCCCCACCGGAGTCTTGAGCTCGTGGCTGATGTTGGCCACGAAGTCGCGACGAACCGCCTCCAGCCGGCGGCGATCGGTCACATCGTCGATCACCACCAGGACGCCGATCCGGCGACCGTCCTGCTGCAGCCGAGTGGCGGTGAGCACCAGCGTGCGGCGCGGCGGCCCGAACAGGTCGACCGTGCGCTCCGGATCTGCCACACCGGCTCGGCTGCCGGCTTCGGCGGCCAGCTCGGTGATGGCCTCGTCGACGAGCGCCTCCCCGTGGCGGGCGGCCAGGTAGCCGCTGGCGGCAGCGTTGCAGTACCCAATGCCACCGGCCTGGTCGAACACCACCACCCCCTGCGGGATGGCGGCCAGCGCGGTCGCCAAACGAGCCTCGACGAGCGAGTCCTCGCCTCCGCGCTGCAGGCTCCGATCGACGACCCGCTCGATGACCGATGTCGCCTCCGCCAGCCCGTTCCCCGTGGGGACGACGTCGTCCGAGAGCCGTCGACCGGCCAGGAGCAGGCGTTGAGCCAGCCGCTTCTGCCCGACCCACCCCAGCACGAGAAGGGCAGCGAGCACGACGACGAGCACGGCGAAGACGGCGGTCATCGGCCGGTGCCCTCCAGCCCTGAGCCATCGGTGCCGGCCATGGCCCGGGCGGCCAGTCGGGCGGCTCCGGTGTGCTCGGGCAACCACCCCGTGACCATGTACTGCACCCGCTCGCCGATGTTGACGGCGTGATCGCCGATGCGTTCGTAGTACCGCCCGACCAGCGCCAGCTGCACCGCCATCTGCACGTCCCGCACGTCGGCGTGCAGCTCGAGGATGGTCTGGATGTAGTCCTCGTGCAGCTGGTCCAGCCGGTCGTCCATGTCGTCCAGCGCCCCCCCCAGGTTGGCATCGCCCTCGGCGTAGGCGTCCATGGCCAACCCGTACAGACGGGCGGCTTCGCCGGCCATCGCGTGCAGGAGGTGCCGCAGGGGCAGCGGCACCTCGGAGCCGTAGATGCGCCGGGTCGCCTTGGCCACGTTGACCATGAGGTCCCCGGACCGCTCGATCTCCGAGGTGAGACGGATGGCGGTGACCACGGCCCGCATGTCGCTCGCCATCGGCTGCTGGCGGGCCAGGATCATGAAGCAGCGCTCCTCGATGTCGAGGCTCAGCGTGTCGATCTCGTCATCGCCGTCGATGAGCGCTTGGGCGGCGGCCAGATCGGCGTTGACCAGGGCGTCGGTGCCCCGCATGATCGCCTCGGTCACGCGTGCCGCCACCCGGACGAGGTCGCGCCGCACCTCGTCGAGCTGCTGGTGGAAGGTCGGTCGGAGCTCCGGCATGGATCCGCTCCCTACCTGACCTCGGCGGCCAGGTGGGCCGGCTCACCGGTGATCAGGTAGCGCAGGCGGGCCCCGATGATGGCGCTGTGGTCGGCGATCCGCTCCAGGGCTCGGCCCGCCGCGAAGGCGGCCATGGCGATCCGCACGGCGTCCGGACCGTCGAGGGCCTTGAGCTCGCTGATCAGTCGCTCGTAGTAGAGGTCGACGTTCCTCGTCTGGGTGGCCAGCTCGGTGGCCAGCTGAAGGTCCTGGGAGGACCAGGCCCGCAGCGCCACCCGGAAGTACTCGACGGCCTCATCCGCGATGGTCAGGAGGATGTCGAAGACGACCTCGGAGCGCTGGAGGAGCTCGTGCTTGGGGGTGAGCTTGACCACCCTCAGGGCGAGGTCGCCCACCCGCTCGAGCTCGGAGATGATGCGCAGGACGGAGACGATGAAGCGGAGGTCCGAAGCCACCGGCGACTCCCGGCCCAGCAGCAGGTAGCACCGCTCGGTCAGCGAGACGTTCATGGCGTCGATCTC
>JBDSUN010000040.1:0-5152 GCA_039927735.1 Acidimicrobiales bacterium
CCGCATCGACCCGTCGCCGCTGCGCGGCCTGCTCCACCTCTCGCAGGCCGCTGAGGACCTCGGCGACGCCGCCCAGCAGATGGTGTGGCTCATCGAGGAGAAGGAGGAGCTGCACCCCATCCTCTCCATCGCCCTGGGCGACTCGGACGAGGTCGTGGTCCGAGTTCCTGTGGCAGCGACTTCCGAGGCGTCAGGAGCCTCGCTGTCCGAGCTGCAGCTCGACATCGAACCCGGCTTCCACGTGCTGGCCGTCCTCCGCGGCGGTCGCTACCTGTACCGACCGCGCGGCCACGTTCGCCTTGAGGTGGGCGACGAGCTGATCGCCTCGGGACCCGACGAGGGCCACTCTCTCCTGGCTGAGCGCTGCGGTTGGCACCTCACCGAGGATGACGACACGGGTGAGCACACGCTGGCGCCGCTCACTCGCTCCCGGGCCTAGCGGTCAGGTCTCGACGGCGTCGGGCCGGTTGATGCCGATCGTCTCGGTGATGCCGGTGATGGCGCCGGCGATGCCGGCCAGCTCGATGGGCAGGATGATCTTGGTGGCGTTGCCGTTGGCCATCACCTGCAGAGCCTCGAGGTACTTGATGGTGATGAGGCCCGCGTCGGGGTTGCCCTCGTGGATGGCGGCGTACACCGTGCGGATGCCAGCCGCCTCGCCCTCGGCGACGGTCTCCTGGCGATAGCGCTCTGCGTCGGCGATGGACTTGATGGCGCCGGCCTGGCCCTCGGCCTCCAGGATCTGCTGCTGCTTGATGCCCTCGGCGGCGAGGATGGCACCCTGGCGCTGACCCTCGGCGGTGGTGATGGCTGCGGTCTGGCGCCCCTCCGCCTCGGTGACGACGGCCCGACGGGTTCGCTCGGCCTTCATCTGCTCGTGCATGGAGTGCATGACGTCCGGCGGCGGGTCGATCCGCTGCAGCTCCACCCGCACCACCCGCACGCCCCACTTGTCGGTGGCGTCATCCAGGATCTGGCGCAGGTTGAGGTTGATGGAGTCGCGGCTGGTGAGGGCCTCGTCGAGCTGCATCTCGCCGACCAGGTTTCGCAGGTTCGTCTGGGCCAGCTTGGTGATGGCCAGGATGAAGTTGCCGATGTTGTAGATGAGCCGCTGCGGGTCGGTGGGCTCGTAGTAGATGACGGCGTCGACGGAGACGACCACGTTGTCCTTGGTGATGACCTCCTGCGGGGGCACGTCGATCACCTGCTCGCGCATGTCCACCAGCCGCACCGTCTGGATGAACGGGATGATGATCTGCAGGCCGGGGTCGACGGTCGCCTTGAACTTGCCGAGCTGCTCGACGACACCCCGCTGGTAGGGCCGCACGATCTTGACGCCGGAGAGGACGTAGACGAACAGGAAGAAGCCGATGACGGCCAGCAGGATGACAGCAGGGCTCATGACGCGTGCTCCTTGGTGGGGGTGACGATGACCCGTGTGCCTTCGACCTGGGCGACCACGATGGCGGCTCCGGCCGGGAGCGAGGACCGGTCGGACGACTCGGCCCGCCACTCCTCGCGGTCGATGCGCACCAGCCCGAGATGGCCCGGCTCGATGGCCTCCAGCACCGTGCCCTGGCGGCCGATCAGGCGCTTGGAGCCGATGCCGTCCGAGCCGCCGTCGCGATCCATGCGGCGCGCGAGGGGTCGCATGGCGGCGAAGGCAGCCACCGAGATGCCGACGAAGGCCGCCCACTCGCCCACGAGGGGGACGTCCGCGAAGGCGAGGACCGACGCCACCAGCGCACCCACCGCGAACGGAGCCAGGAAGAAGGCCCCCGGCGTCGCCATCTCACCGATGCCGAACACCACCGCGGTGCCCAACCAGATCCACCGCCAGCTCTCCGGGTCATCCATGTCGGCAGGCTACCTACGACGGCTGATCGGAAGTCCGCCGCCATCGGTATCCTCGCCGGATGGCGCCCGACCCGCTCTGCCTGCTGTCCATCCACGCCCACCCAGACGATGAGTCGTCCAAGGGTGCTGGCACGGTCGCGAAGTACCACGCAGAAGGCGTGCGCACCGTCCTCGTCTGCTGCACGGGCGGCGAGGCGGGGGACATCCTCAACCCCGCCATGGACCGGCCCGAGGTCAAGGCCGACATCACGAACGTCCGCAAGGCCGAGCTCGATCGGGCCGCCGCCATCATCGGCTACGACGAGGTGGTGATGCTCGGCTACCGCGATTCGGGCATGCCCGACAGCGAGGCCAACGCCAACCCCGACTGCTTCGCCCAGGCCGACGTCGACGAGGCGGTGGGTCGTCTGGTCGCCATCATCCGGCGCATCCGACCGCAAGTCATCATCACCTATGCCGACGAGCAGGGCGGCTACCTCCACCCTGACCACCTGCGGGTGTACGACATCAGCCATCCGGCGGTGGACCGCGCCGCCGACCCTGCCTGGTACCCGGAGGCGGGGGAGCCGTGGCAGGTGTCGAAGGTGTACTACTCCATCTGGTCCAAGCGACGACTGGAGCTCACCCACGCCAAGTACAAGGAGCTGGAGCTCGAGTCGCCCTACAGCGACGAGTGGTTCGACCGCCCCTGGCAGGACGAGCGGATCACCACCGCGATCGACATCGATGGCTACGCCGAGGTGCGCTTCGAGGCGCTCCTCGCCCACGCCACCCAGATCGATCCGGAGTCGAAGTTCTGGTTCGGGCTGCCGCGCGAGGTGTCCGCCGCCATCCATCCCTTCGACGACTACATCCGCGCCACCAGCCTGGTGGACGCTCCCACTCCCGAGGACGACCTGTTCGCTGGCCTGCGCGCCGACGTCAACGCCTAGTACGACCATGGCCGCGCATCTCAGCGAGGGCTGGCTCGATCACCTGAAGCGTGCGGCCGCGGACCTACCGGAGCGGGCTGACGTCACCGCCCGGATCCAGCACGTGGTCACCGGTACGCCAGCCGGTGAGGTCCGCTACAGGCTCTCCTGGCTGGACGGCCGCTTGGCCGATGCTGGCCTGGGCGATGATCCCGACGCGGACGTCACCTTCCTGCAGACCCATGCCGACGCCCTGCAGGTCGCTCGCGGTGAGGTGGGCGTGGAGGTGGCCTTCATGCAGGGCCGGGCGAAGGTGACCGGTGACATGGGCAGGGTCATGGCGCTGATGCCGCTCCTCACCAGCGACGAGTACCGCTCGCTGATCGTCGAGGTCAGCGAGCAGACCGAGTACTGAGCTTCAGCCTCGGGGCACCACGGTGAGGGTGGCCTCGTGGTCGGGCTCCTCCAGGTCGTGGAAGCCGATCTCGCCGGGTTCGGTGAGCACGAGGGTGGTGTCGTCGCCGGGTTGCATTCGCCCGGTGTCGAAGCGCTGCTCCGCGGCGGTGAACGAGTGCTCCTCATCCCCCTCGTTCACCAAGAGGATGACGTCGCCGGCGACCACCTCCAAGGACGGGGGCGCGTAGCCGTCTTCGTCGACGGTGATGGTGTGGTCGGGCGAGACGTCGATGGCGCGGAGGTCAGCGGCGGTGGGGGAGCTCGGCTCGGCGTCGCCGCAGGCCGACAGGAGCACCACGGCGGCGGCGGCCAGGGCCACGCGGGTCATGCGGCGCGCTGCAGGTCGCGGAGCGGGCGGAAGCCGATGCGCTGCACCCCGGCCCGGTCCAGCATCTGGCGCAGGCTGTGGTCGCTGGTCACGAGGACGTGGTCATCCACCCGTCCGGGCCAGTCGGCGGCCAGGGCTCGCAGCTCGGCGGCGTCGACGGCGGGGTGGATGTAGACCTCGGTCACGCCGGGGCGGAGATCGTGCACCACCTTCTCGATGGTGCGACGGGACCCGACGCCGCGCACCATCACGAAGTGGTCGGGGAAGAGCACTCCCTCCTCGGTGGCGAGCCGACGGAAGGGGAAGCCGACGGTCCGCTCGCTCGACGCTCCCGACAGGCGAAGGGGGAGTCCGAACTCGATGGCCAGGTCGAGGTAGACGTCGAAGAACTCCGGGCGGAGCTGCAGGGTGCCCATGTGGCTGTCGAGGTGGCTCACGTCGAAGCCCCAGAGGATGGCCCGCTCCACCTGGGCCCGCAGCTCGCGTCGCACCTCGTCGAGGTCGGCGTGGTCCCAGACGTCGGTCACCGTGCGGGGGAAGCCCCCGTCGCCGTCCAGCAGCGAAGGCGCCTGGGTGATCGGACCCCACCGATACCGATCGTGCTCGGCGTTCAAGGTGAGGTGCACGCCCACGTCCTCCCCCCGGTACCGGGAGGCGGCGTCGCGGGCCCAGGGGCAGGGCACCATGAGGGTGGCGCTGGTGGCGATGCCGTCCCGCAGCGCCTCGTAGGTGCCCACGTTGGCGGCATGGCACGAGCCGAGGTCGTCGCAGTTGATGATCAGGAGGCGATCGTCGGGCCCGTGGCCCAGACGTTCGGCAAGCGACGTCACGGCACCGACGCTACCGGTCCCACGGGTGTGCTCGTGCCTCCGCAGGCCGGCCAGAGGCCGCGATCGGCGGCTCGGGCGGCGGCCTCGGCCCGGTCGAGCTCGCCTTGGCGAGCCGTGTTCGGCGGGTAGGCCGACGACTCGGCGTAGCCCTCCTCCACCAAGCGCAGGTTGACGAGCACGCCATCGCTCTCCCGGAACACGTAGGCCAGCAACCGGTCGTAGCGATCGCGCGCCTCCACGTCGCGTTCCAGCCGCACGACCGTGCCGACGGGCAGCAGCTCGGCCGTACGGGCCTTGGCCTCCGGCCCGAAGCACTCCACGGGCCGGTCCTGAGCCACCGACTCCGGCGTGTCGATCCCGATGAAGCGGACGGGCTCCTCCCGACCATCGACCTCGACCACCACCGTGTCGCCGTCGACGTTGCGAACGACCGCGGCAGCTCCAGCCCGTCCGGCCTCTGAGGTATCGCGACCCACGGTGGCGCAGCCCCCGAGGAGGACGACGATGAGCCCGGTGACGCCGGCGACGGACATGGGGAGACCTCTCGCAGAGGGCGCCGGGACGGCCGGCCGAAGCCGGCGAGGGATCAGAGCCGCTCGATGATGGTGCCGGTGCCGAGCCCGCCACCGCAGCACATCGTGACGAGCCCGAACGTACCGTCGACGCGTTCGAGTTCGTGGAGCGCAGTGGTGATCAGCCGCGCACCCGTCGCGCCCACCGGATGGCCGATGGCGATGGCGCCACCGTTCGGGTTCACCTTGCTCATGTCG
>JBDSUN010000041.1:0-3497 GCA_039927735.1 Acidimicrobiales bacterium
CACCTCCATGGCGGCCCCCCACGTCGCCGGCGCTCTGGCGGTGCTCCTGAGCCTCGGCCAGTCACCCCAGGGGGCCATCGACCAGCTCCTCGGCACCGCCGAGGATCTCGGTGCCCCCGGGCGCGACGACCAGTTCGGCGTCGGCCGCCTCGCCCTGGCCCGAGCGGTGGGTGCCGCCCCCGTCACCACCACCGCCCCTGCGGTCACCCAGGGCCCGCCGACGACCACGGTCGTTCCGACGACCACAGCGGTCCCGCCGCCGACGGTGCCCGGCGAGACGACCACGGCCCCCACCGTCCAGATCCCCATCCCGGCGGAGTCAGCCGCGCCCTTCACCGCCGGTGCCGACCCGCCGCAGCCGGCCGACGACCCGCCGACCTGGCTCATCGGCCTCGCCGTCACCGCCCTCCTCGTCAGCGGCACGGCCACGTCCGCCACCGCGTGGCGCCTCGCCAGGCAACATCGCTCCTCGTGCGTCAGCTGAGGACGGCCCGCAGGACGGTGTAGGCCCGCTCGAGCGAGGCCCGGTCGACGTGCTCCTCCGCGGTGTGGGCGAGGGTGGCGTCGCCGGGGCCGAGGTTGCAGGCAGGCACACCGAGGGCGGCGAAGCGGGCCACGTCCGTCCAGCCGAGCTTGGCCGTCACCGCCAGCTGGTGGTCCTCGACGAGCGCGCGCAGCACCGGGTTGTCGAGCCCGGGTGCGGCGGCGGGCGCGCTGTCGACGAGGCGGACCTCGTCGCCGTCCTCCAACGCCGGGGCCAGCAGGGCCCGCACCTCCGCCTCTGCTTCGGTCGCCGTGCGATCGGGGGCGAAGCGGTGGTTGAGGGTGACGGTGGCCTCGTCGGGTACGACGTTGGCGGCCACGCCGCCCTGCACCAGAACCGCCTGCAGGGCCTCGCGGTACTGGCAGCCCTGGATGACCGGCTGGCGCTCCTCGAAGCCCTCCACCGCCTGCAGCACGCTCGCGAGGCGATGGATGGCGTTGCGACCCATCCAGGGTCGGGCGGAGTGGGCCCGCTGGCCACGCAGCACCACCTGCAGCCGCAGGGTGCCCTGACAACCGGCCTCCAGCTCGCCGCCGGTGGGCTCGCCGAGGATGGCGACGTCGCCCTCCAACAGGTCGGGCCGGTCACGGAGGAGGTGGGCCAGCCCGTTGTGCTCGGCGGCCACCTCCTCGCCGGCGTAGAAGACGAAGGTGACGTCGACAGCCGGGTTCGGCACCTGCTGGGCGAGCGCCACCATCACGGCCAGGCCACCCTTCATGTCAGCGGAGCCCAGCCCCCACAGGACGTCGCCGACGATGCGGGCCGCGGCGTTGCCGTTCGCCGGCACGGTGTCGGTGTGCCCGGCGAGGAGGACGCGGGTGGCTCGTCCGAGGCGGGTGCGCGCCACCAGGTTGGCGCCGACCCGTTCCACCTCCAGGTGCGGCAAGGCCCGCAGCTCGGCCTCGAGGTGGTCGGTGAGGGCGCCCTCGTCGTGGCTGACCGAGGGGATGGCCACCAGCTCGGCGGTCATGGCGAGCAGGTCGGGATCAGCCATCGCCACACGCTAGGTACGGTGGCCGACTGTGACCGACATCGTTCCCTCCACCGGCGGCGCGCGCGGCGTCGGTCTCTCCACCTCCTCCGCGGACGGGTGCGTCCTCGACGCGTGGTTCGTTCGGCCGGAGCGCACCGATGGCGCAGGGGTGGCCGGCACCGAGACGGTGCCACCGGGCGTGGTCGAGGACGCGCTCGGGGTGGGGTTGGGCAAGGCGATCGGCGCCGACGAGGTGAGGGGCGTGACGGTGCAAGCGGTCACCACCACCATCGCCAACCTCCAGGCGCCACCCGTGGACACGAGCGACGTCTACCTCCGCCTGCACCTGCTGTCCCACCGGCTCGTGCAGCCGAACACGGTCAACCTCGAGGGCATCTTCGGCCTGCTGCCGACGGTGGCGTGGACGCAGCTCGGTCCCGTCGCCGTCGAGGACCTGACCGCCGCCCAGCTGCGGGCCCGGGCGGCCGGCAGCCCGCTCGTCGTCCGCTCGCTCGACAAGTTCCCGCCGATGCTCGACTACGTGGCGCCCAGCGGCGTGCGGGTGGCCGATGCCGCCCGCGTGCGCCTCGGCGCCCACCTGGCCGAGGGCACCACGGTCATGCACGAGGGGTACGTGAACTTCAACGCCGGCACCCTCGGCACCGCCATGGTGGAGGGACGCCTCAGCCAGGGCGTGGTCATGGGCGAGGGCTCCGACCTCGGCGGTGGCGCGTCGGTGATGGGCACCCTCTCCGGCGGCGGCAAGGTCGTCGTGCGCATCGGCGAGCGCAGCCTGGTGGGTGCCAACAGTGGCATCGGCATCTCCCTCGGCGACGACTGCGCCGTGGAGGCTGGCCTCTACGTGACGGCCGGGACCCGCGTCACCCTGCCCGATGGCTCGATCGTCAAGGCGGGCACCCTCAGCGGCGAGAACGGGCTGCTGTTCCTCCGCAACAGCACCACGGGAGCTGTCGAGGTCCGTCCCTGGAAGACCGGTACCGTCGAGCTGAACACCGCCCTCCACGGGTCGAACTGACCCGGCGGCACGCTCGCCGCCGGCTCCTAGATCCCGGCCGCCAGACGATCGGCGACGAGGGCGATGCGGTCGTCCGGCTGCACCACGGCGATCCGGACGTGACCGGCGCCCGCCGGGCCATAGAACTCGCCGGGTGACACGAGGGCACCGCCCTGGTCGGCGAGTCGGCCCACCAGCGAGTAGCCGTCGTCGTCCTCCGCCGGGACCCAGAGGTAGAAGGCACCCGAGGGACGGGCGGCATGGATCCCGACGCGCCTCAAGGCCGACGCCATGGCATCGAGCCGTGTGAGATAGCGGGCGCGCTGATCCTCGACGTGGGCATCGTCGCCCCAGGCAGCCACCGCAGCCGCCTGCACCGGGCCCGGGACCATGAACCCGGCGTGCTTGCGCACCTCGGAGAGATACCCGACGAGCTCGGCGTCTCCGGCGTAGAAGCCCGCCCGAGCCCCGGCCAGGTTCGAGCGCTTCGAGAGGGAGTGGACCGCCAGCACCCCATCGAGGCCGTGCTCGAGGACCGTGTGTGGCGGCCCGTCCCACGTGAACTCCACGTAGCACTCGTCGGACAGCACGGGCACGCCGTGAGCTCGGCCCCACGCCGCCGCCGCGCCGAGGTCCGCGAGGGCGCCGGTGGGGTTGCCGGGCACGTTCACCCAGATGCACAGGGCCCGTCTCGCGTCCACGGGGTCGATGTCGTCGAGGCCGACGTAGGGCACCGCCCGGCAGCCGGCCAGCGTGGCACCCATGGCGTAGGTCGGGTAGCTGATGGCGGGGTAGAGCACCGTGTCCAGGTCGGGCCGCCGCAGGCGGAGCCACTGCGGCAGACCGGCCACCAGCTCCTTGGTCCCCACGCACGCCGCCACGTGGGCGGGATCGACCGTCACCCCGAGGCGTCGGGCCATCCAGCCGGCGGCCGCCTCGCGATAGACGGGGGTCCCGATCGACGG
>JBDSUN010000042.1:0-2577 GCA_039927735.1 Acidimicrobiales bacterium
CCCACGACACGCCGACCCGAAGGCGCGATGTGTCGATGGCCAAGGCGATGGCGGCGGACGCCGCCGAGCTGGTCGGCCGACACGCCCTCCAGTGCCACGGCGCCATCGGCTACACCGTCGAAGCCGACCTCCACCTCTACCTCAAGCGCACCTGGGCCCTCGCCCGCAGCTGGGGCGACACCGCCCACCACACCGACCGCGTCGCCGACGCACTGGGAGCCTGACCCATGCCCGAAGCCTTCATCGTCGAGGCCGTCCGCTCACCCGTCGGCCGGCGGGGCGGGAGCCTCAGCCAGATCCACCCGGCCGACCTCGGTGCCCACTCGTTGACCGCACTGATGGAGCGCAGCGGCATCGACCCCGGCGTCGTCGAGGACGTCATGTTCGGCTGCGTCGACACCGTGGGCGGCCAGGCCGGCGACATCGCCCGCACCTGCTGGCTGGCAGCTGGCCTTCCCGAGCACGTGCCCGGCACCACCATCGACCGGCAGTGCGGTTCGGCCCAGCAGGCCATCCACTTCGCCGCCCAGGCCGTGATGGCCGGCGTCAACGACGTGGTCGTCGCCGGCGGCGTGCAGCAGATGTCGATGATCCCGATCAGCTCGGCCATGACCCTGGCTGCCGAGCTCGGCTTCGACGACCCCTTCACCGGCTCCGAGGGCTGGGTGAAGCGCTACGGAGCCGGCGAGGTGAGCCAGTTCAACAGCGCCGAGATGATCGCCGAACGCTGGGACTGCTCCCGCGAGGACATGGAGGCCTTCGCCGTCGAGAGCCACGCGCGCGCCATCCGGGCCACGCAGGAGGGCCGCTTCGAGCGCGAGATCGCGCCACTGAACGGACTCGTCCAAGACGAGGGCCCGCGCGAGCCGAACTGGGAGAAGATCCGGTCCCTGAAGATGCTCACGGAGGGGGGGCGGGTGACGGCGGCGGTCGCCTCGCAGATCTCCGACGCGTCAGCGGCACTGCTCGTCGTCAGCGGCCAGGCGCTGGCCGACCATGGCCTCACGCCACGAGCCCGCGTCCACCACATGAGCGTGCGGGGCGACGACCCGATCTGGATGCTCACTGCCCCGATCCCCGCCACCCGGCACGCCCTCGAGAAGACGGGCATGACGATGGACGACATCGACGTCGTCGAGATCAACGAGGCCTTCGCCTCGGTGGTGATGGCGTGGGAGAAGGAGCTCGACGTCGACCACGCCAAGGTCAACGTCAACGGCGGTGCCATTGCGTTGGGCCACCCCCTGGGGGCCACCGGCGCCCGTCTCATGACCACGCTCCTCCACGAGCTGGAGCGCACCGGCGGTCGCTACGGCCTCCAGACCATGTGCGAAGGCGGCGGCCAAGCCAACGTCACCATCATCGAACGCCTCTAGCCGCCCTCGCTGACCTGACGGGGCGTCAGATCCTCTGCGATGATGCGTCGGCACATCCGCATCGCACCACGTCCGGGGTACCCATGGCCGCACACGACCTCGTCATCCGAGGCGGGACCGTCGTCGACGGGACCGGCGCTCCGGCCCGCACTGCGGACGTTGCCATCCGCGACGGCATCGTCGCCGAGATCGGTCGGGTCGACGGCACCGGCACGCGGGAGATCGACGCCGACGGCGCGCTGGTCACCCCCGGCTTCGTCGACATCCACACGCACTACGACGGGCAGGCCACCTGGGACGAGCAGCTCACGCCCTCGTGCTGGCACGGCGTCACCACCGTCGTGATGGGCAACTGCGGCGTCGGCTTCGCGCCCGTCGCTCCAGACCGACACGAGTGGCTCATCGGGCTGATGGAGGGCGTGGAGGACATCCCCAGCGCCGCCCTCAGCGCCGGCATCCAGTGGGGCTGGGAGTCCTTCGACGAGTACCTCGACGTGCTCGACCAGCACCGCCACGTCATGGACCTCGGCACCCAGGTGCCCCACGGCGCCGTGCGGGGCTACGTGATGGGCGAGCGGGGGGCCCGCAACGAGCCCGCCACCGCCGCCGACATCGAGGCGATGGCCGCCATCGTGAAGGCGGGCATGGAGGCCGGCGCGCTGGGCTTCTCCACCAGCCGCACCCTGGCCCACCGCGCCATCGACGGCGAGCCCGTGCCCGGCACCTTTGCGGCCGAGGACGAGCTGTTCGGCATCGGCCAGGTGCTCGGCCAGCTCGGCACCGGCGTGTTCGAGCTGGCGCCGGCCGGCGCTCTCGGCGAGGACCTGGCCGCCCCCGAGCGGGAGATGGACTGGATGCGTCGGCTGGCCGCCGCCATCGGGCGCCCCGTCACCTTCGCCCTCAGCCAGAACAACGCCGACCCGACCTCGTGGCAGCGCCTCCTCCACCTCGCCGGCAAGGCCCACGCCGAGGGCGCCCCCGTTCGTCCGCAGGTGCACGGCCGCACCGTGTCGCTGCTGCTCGGCTTCCAGACGTTCCACCCCCTCGCCTTCACGCGGGCGTGGGCAGACGCTGGCCTCGGACTCCTGCCATGGCCGGAGCAGGTGGCCCGCATCCAGTCGGATCCCGCCCTGGCCGCGCGCATCGTCGCCGACGCCGCGGCCCTCAAGGACGACCCGATCGTCAACGGGTTCATGCACCC
>JBDSUN010000043.1:0-12815 GCA_039927735.1 Acidimicrobiales bacterium
AGCGTGGGGCCGAGGAAGATGGCGTTGGGCCAGACCGCGAAGAGGGCGCTGCCCACCAGCCCCGTTCGGATGCCCCCGACGGCACGGCCAGCTACGAACACCAGCGCCACCGTGGCCGTCCCGAGCAGGACGTGGAACAGGGTCGAGGCGGCCAGCAGGTCGTCGGGGATGGGCGTGTGGAGCACCACGAAGAACAGCAGGCCCAAGATGGCGGGGTAGCCGATCGGGTAGTACGAGGTGGCGTCCCCGGAGATGTAGCTGAGGTACCCGCGCCCGTGGGCTATCTCATTGCCGTAGTAGTAGTAGCTGAACTGGTCGCCGGAGTAGAACCAGTCCACCGGCGCTTCGCCCTGCGCGTAGAGGGCCCACCCGGCGCGGAGGGCGAAGCCCAGCCCGACGATCAGCCACAGCACTCGTCGGGCCCCCGTGCTCAAAGCGCCGCCTCCGGCGGGGCGACGAACACGGCCACAGGCAGGCCGATGTCGAGCAGCCGACCGAGCAGCCGGGTCACATCGGTGGACAAGCCCTCGTTGAGCGCCAGGCCGAAGAGGTCGGTGTCGACCCGGTCCACCAGGTCCTCCCGCCCGAGCTCGCGCAGGCGGTCGGTGGCGGCGCGCCGCACGTGTTCGTACTCGGCCCGCTCGGTGTCGGTGCGGGTGTCGTCGAGCGCCACCTGCACCGCCCCCGGTTCGTTTGCCCACCGGTCGGCCCAACCGCCGCTGGCGACCACGATCCGCGCCGTCGCCTCGGCGGGCGGTCGCACGTGATGAGGACCGAACAACACTCGGGCCCGTTCCTCCACCCCGACGTCGTACCCGCGCCGGATCAGCTCGTTGACCATCCCGATGCCCTCGGAGCCGCCGTAGGCCGCGTCGGCCCAGGTGAGGAGGTAGCGCCCGCCGTCGTCCGAGGCCGCTCCAACCTCATCCTCGAGGGCGGCGACGGTCGGTGGCACGAGCCGGGCCAGTCGCCCGGTCTGCTCGGGCGTCTCCGTGGTGGCGTCGGGAGCGACGACGAGCAGGCGCGCGCAAAGGAGGGCGAGGGCGCCAAGGCCGCCGAGGGTGAGGTTTCGCCCTCGAACGAGGTCGCCAGCGGCCGGGGCGATCCGCCCCAGCACGACGGCGGCGGTGGCGGCCACCGACAGGAGCATGAGGGCGCCGATGCCGAAGGCCCAGAGCATCAGGTAGGTCCAGGGCACGCCGTAGATCCGGCTGATGGCCAGGACGGCCACCACGGAGGCAATGGCGACGACCGCGTGCAGGGCCAGGAGCCGGCGGTGCCGGAGCCCCAGCGCCGCCCCCACGCTGGCCAGCCACAGGACGACGGAGGCCTGGCCCCGGGCCAGGGATGGGCCGGGGCCGTCCAGGATCCTGATGAAGGTCCCGGGGTGGGCGGTCTCCACCACCACCAGCTGCCAGGCGTCGAAGCGCTCGACCACCAGCCGCGCGGCCGTTCGGAGCCCGATCGGCTCGTCGGACGGACTGCCGAGCTCGTCGACGATCTGGCTCAGGTTCCCGGGGTCCTCCGAGACCTCGTCGATGAGCGGCGGGACCCAGAGCACCACCCCGACCCCGGCCGCCCCCACCAGCCATCGCCACCCCGCAGCGCGGCCGTTGGCCGGGGACGTCCTCGCTCTGACTCCGGCGGCTGCGGCCACCGCCACCCCGATGCCGAGGGTGACGGCCAGGTAGGGGACGTGGGTCTGGGCGCAGAGCGAGGCGGCCAGGACCGCCGGCAGGAGCATCGGCAGGTCGCCGTCAACCACGGCCCACGCCGCGACCAGGAAGGCCATGAACCAGAGGACGGGGAGATGCGGGTTCCACGGCTCCGTCAGGGCGCCGAGCCCGTACCCCTGCACCAGCAGGAGCAGCAGGATTGCGACGGCGACGACCAGTCGACCGTCCCGGCGTCGCGCGACCACCGCAAGGGCCGTGACGAGCGCCGCGCCGTGGAAGGCGCCGGTGGCAGCCTGGAGGGCGAAGGACGACGAGCCGAGCAACCGGTACACCGGCGCCAAGAGGTAGAACGACAACGGCCCTGGGTGGCTCCCGGTGGGTCCAATTCGGCCCTGGAGGCCGATCAGGGGGGTGCCCGGGCCCCCGACGTCGCGCACCCGCATCTCGGTCATGGCCAGGTCGAAGACGGGGTGCCACGCGGCGTTGCGCTGGGCCAGCACGGCGGCGACGAGGGGGGCGATCACCACGACGACGGCCGCCGGCAGGAGCCACCTCGGCGCCCAGGCGACGTCCTCCGTCGTCACGGCTCGGGGGTGTCCCCCGGCACCACGAAGATGGCCAATGGGGCGCCGATCTGGAGCATCCGACCCATGTCGAGCTGAGTGGCCTCCGGCACACGGCGATCGATGGCCGCCCCGAAGAGGTTGTCGTCGACCTCTGGCACGAGGTCATCCAGCCCCCGCGCGAGGAGGGTGGCGATGACGTCGTCGCGCAGCTCGGACTGCTCCGCCCGAGTGGCATCGGTGCGAGAGTCGAGCGTCGCCACCTCGACGGCACCCGGCACGGCCCGCCACTCCTCGACGAAGGCGCCGTTGGCAAGGTGGACCCTGGCGGTGGCCTGGTCGGTCCCGCCCACTCGGTGCGCAGTGGCGGGGACGGCGCGGCTGGGCTCCAGCATGACATCGAAGCCCCGCCGCTCGAGCTCGTTCAGCAGCCCGTACCCCTGGGACCCGATGTGGTAGGCGTCGCTCCAGGTGACGAGGTACCGGCCCTCGCGACCCGTGGCAGCCCCCACCCCGGCTTCGAGACCAGCGGCCGTGTCGTCGACCACCGCCGCCAGGTCCTCTGCCACCGTGGCATCGGCGTGCGGGCTGTCCCAGGCCGCCACGCTGAAGCGGGCCACGACGATGAGTCCGAGGCCGGCCATCCCGATCGAGAGCCGGCGACCGGCGAGACGCCGTCGGTCCGGCGCCCACCGGGCTGCCACCTCATCGATGGCCGTCCAGGCCGTCGCCAGGACAGCGAGGAGACCGATCGCCCATCCCCACAAGGTCAGGTAGTACCAGACGACGCCGAAGATGCGGCCGATCGACACGATCGTAAGGACGAGGCCGGCGGCCACGACGGCGTGGAGCGCCTTGAGTGGCCGGTTCGACCGGCGGGCGGCCACCACGGCGCTGACGGCCCAGACGACGACGAGGGCCATGCCCCGTGGCGCGCTCGGGAGGTTCCCCCTCGCGCTGGTCACGAGCCACCCGGGGTCGGTGATGTCGCCCCGGATCAGGTGGCTGACATCGAAGTAGCGGAGCCCGACCTCAAGGCCGGCGTCCAGGCCCTCCACCTCCTCATCCGGATCGGCGAGGTGGTCGATCAGGGTTCGGTAGTTGCCCGGGTCGTGGCGGACTTGGTCGATCGTGGGTGGTAGCCACAGCAGGATGCCCAGGGCGACGGCGCCGAGGGTCCAACCCGCCAGCCGACGTCGCCCGTTTGGGTTACGCCGGGCCTCCCAGATCACAGAGACGGCCGCCAGCGCGCCGATCCCGAGGGTGAGCCCGAGGTACGGCACGTGGGTCTGGGCGCAGAACGATCCGGCCAGCACGGCGAGGGGCAGGAGCACGACGTCACCGCACACGACCGACCAGACCGCGAGCAGGGCCACCAGCCACCACAGCAGGGGCAGGTACGGGTTCCAGGGCTCGGTGAGGGTGCCGCCGCCGTACCCGGCCGTGAGCGTCGCCAGGAGCACCGCCATGGCGAGCACGAGCC
The DNA here is from genome assembly GCA_039927735.1 of Acidimicrobiales bacterium. Classification (GTDB taxonomy): domain Bacteria; phylum Actinomycetota; class Acidimicrobiia; order Acidimicrobiales; family VFJN01; genus VFJN01. Next base: position 3,723 of record JBDSUN010000043.1, read on the forward strand.
ACTGCCCACCGCGACGGTTGGCGATCAGCAGCGCCACCCCCATGGCCACGAGGTGGACCAGCACCGTCGCAGCCTGGAGGGCGCCGGCGGTGGAGCCGAGCAGGCGGTAGGTGGGTGCCAGAGCGTAGAAGCTGAGAGGACCAGGGTGACTCCCCTGCTGCTCGAGCGGGCCGATCCGGCCGGGCAGACCGATCAGCGGGGAGTGGCGGCCGCCCACGTCCCGGACGCGGAGCTCCGTCATGGCGAGGTCGAGCACAGGCGTCCAGGGCCGTCGGCCAAAGTGGACGAGGGCGACCACGAGGGGCACGCCCAGGACGGCGAGGCAGCCGGCCACGAGCCAGAGACCGCGACTCGGTGGTCCCCCCTCCGCGTGCCCTCCGGGAGGTTCGGACGCGCGCCGCGGCCGGGGAGGTGCAGCGACGACCACGACGGAGGAGCATAGTTGCGGGACCCCCGGGAGCAGTCCGCACCCGTCGGCAGGCTAGGGCAGGCGCTTGATGAGCTTGAGGAGCCCGAGGCGGGCGGGGGACTGGTGGTGCGACCGGCCGTCGCCACCCAGCTCGCCGCGGTGGGCGAGGAACCACTCGTAGGACTCGATGACCATCGAGGCGTTGGAGTGGGCGGGCTCCCACCCGAGCTGCGTGCGGACCTTGGTGGTGTCGAACCACAGCGACTCGCCGTAGAGCAGCCAGTGGTACGGCGCGAACGGCGCCTGCCCCACCTTCGACACGACCTGCATCCCGATCCGGGCGGGTGCCGACGGCAACGACCGCACCCTCGCCCCGGTGCCGGCGTGCTCGCAGAGCGCCTCCAGCGTCTCGCGCATCGTGCCGAAGTCGGTGGTGCCGACGTTGTAGGTCTCCGCCCCGGGGCGATCGCCGGCGAGCAGGCAGGCGTCGGCCAGGTCGTCGGCGTGCACGAACTGGTACCGGTTGTGGCCGCCGTCGAGCACGAAGACAGGAGCGCCCTCGGCCACGAACTCGAACAGGATGGCCATGATCCCGAGCCGGCCGTGCCCCAGGATTGTGCGAGGCCGCACGACCGACACGTCGAGGCCGGCGGCGGCCGCCTCTTGGCAGAGCACCTCGGCCTCCAGCTTGGCCCGGCCGTACGCCTCGAGCGGAGCGGGCGGGCTGGACTCGTCCACCGGGTTGCAGGCCGGGATGCCGTAGATGGCACTCGATGAGGTGCTGACGACCTTGGCGACGCCGGCGTCCCGGGCGGCGAGGAGCACGTTGGCGGTGCCGACCACGTTGACCGACCAGAACAGCTCCCGGTCCTTGGCCAAGGGCACCTGGGCGACGTTGTGCAGGACCACGTCGACGCCCGCGCTGGCGCCGCGGACGACGTCGAGGTCGCGCACGTCTCCCACCACCGCCTCGACGTCGGCGCCCGGGCGGGGGTCGGGTGGGTTGAGGTCGAGCACCCGCACGCTGTCCCCGCGAGCCACCGCTCGGTCGACGAGGATCGAACCGAAGTAGCCGCTCCCCCCGGTCACGAGGATGGTCTTGGCCGCCATCAGAGCTGCTGTCCGCGCTCGACGCACCAGCGGATGCTCGCTCGCATGCCCTCGAGTAGGTCGGTGGGTGGGTCGTACCCGAGCTCCGTGCGGGCGAGGGAGATGTCGCAGGCGATGGTGTCCTTGAGCTCGCCCAGCACGTGCACGGCCTGCAGGTAGCGGCCCCGACCCTGGAGGAAGCCGTCGAGGTGCTCGGCTACCACGCCGGCCAGGCGGGGCAGGCGCAGCTGGCGGCTCCCCGAGACCGGCAGCCCCTCGGCCTCGAGGGCCTCCCGGACGGTGGCGATGATCTGGCGCATGTCGAGGGGGTCGCCGTCGGCGATCCAGTACTGCTTCCCGGCGGCCCCGGCGGCCACCTCCGCCCGGAGGACGCCGTGGACGAGGTTGCCCGTGAACACCATCGAGCGGCGGTTGGCGCCATCACCCACGAGGGGGAAGCGACCCCGCCGGACGGTGCGGATCCACTGGGTCTGACGGGCCGGTTGGTGGGGCCCGTAGAACCAAGGCGGCCGCAGCACGACGCTCTCCACATCGCCCCGCTCGAAGGCGGTCTTCACCAGCACCTCCGCATCGGCCTTGGATCGGCCGTAGCCCATGTACGGGTGCTGCGGCGAAGCCTCGGTGAAGCAGTGGTCGGGCGTCGGGTTGGCGCCGTAGGGCGAGTTGGAGGAGATGTGCACCAGCCGACCCGCGCCGTGGCGCTTGACCCGATCGAGCACCAGCTGGGTACCGCCGACGTTGACGTCGTGCAGCTCCTGCACCCGTTCGTCGGGGTGGATGATGGCGGCGGCGTGCACGACCGTGGCTCCGGCGGCGCCGTCGAGGAGGCGGTCCAGGGCGGTCGGATCGCGCACGTCGCCGACCACGGCCTGCACCGACGGCCCGATGACGCCGAGCAGGGCGGCCTCCTCGTCGCTGCGGACCAGGCAGCGCACGGCCTCGCGCTCGGACGCCACGGCCCGCACGAGGTTCTGGCCGAGCCACCCGCTGGCGCCGGTGATCACCATCGTGTCGGGTCGCGAGAGGTCAGCGGCTGAGGTCATCGTGCTCCTGGGTCATCGGGTGGCGAGAAAGTGCTCGGCGTTGCGCAGAGCGATGGTCATGATGGCGGCCTGGGGGTTGACCCCGGGGGCATCAGCCAGCAGCGAGGCGTCGTTCACCCGTAGCCCCGTCGTGTCCCAGATGGACCCGAAGCTGTCGGCGCCGGCCTTGGTGCGGTCCTGGCTCATGCGGATGCTCGAGGTGAGGTGGACCGTCATCAGGTTGCTGTGGGCACGGTCCACCGCATCCCACCACTGCACGAGATCCTCGGGGCGGCGGACCACCGCCGCTCCCTCCACCGACGGGTACAGCTCGGTGGCGCCGGCCGCCAGCAGGGCCTCGCCGAGGAGCACCAGCCCGCGCGCCAGGCGACTCAGGTCCGAGTCCGTGAGCCGGTAGGTGACCAGCGGCGCCCGCATGCCCGGGAGGGCGATGACGCGGCCGCCCAGGTCGCTCCGGATGGCGGCGTAGTAGACGAACACGTTCTCCCAGTCGGCCAGCGCAGCCGCATGGTCGGCTCCGCTGTCCGCCAGGGCCAGCGCCACGTGCCCCAACCGGCTGGCCGACCCCCCGATGGCGAGGTGGGGCGAGAACTCCGTGATGCGGTGCATCGGGACGTCGTCGTGGTCGAGCGGGCCGGGGAAGCGGGCGGCGATCTTGATGGTCGGGTGCATCCGCAGGCCGGGACCGATCCCCCGCCGCAGGCCGCTGCGCTGCAAGAGGGCTGGGCTCTGAATGGCGCCCCCGCACACGAAGACGTGCTCGGCCCGGATCTCCAGCGCCTCGTCGGTGCCGTCCGTGCGGCGGCGCCGCGCGTTGGCCCCCGTCGCCCGGCCCTGCTCCAGGCGGAGGCGGTCCACGGTCGTGTCGGCCACGACGGTGGCACCAGCCGCGATGGCGGCGGGCAGCAGCGTCCGGGTCATCGACTGCTTGGTGCCGCGTCCCCGATCGTCGTAGGCGAACGCGCGCGGGAACTCAACCGATCGCCATCCGAGCTTGGTGGCGCCCTGCTCCAGGATGGCCGACGACGGCGGCGGGGCTCCGGGCACCGAGTTGACGGGCACCCACTCCTCGACGCGGTCGGCGTACTTCCGCAACGACTCCGGCGAGAACTCGTCCAAGGCGTAGGTGCGGCTCCACTCGGTGGCCAGCGCGTCGGGCAGCCGTGCCCACAGACCGCTGTTCACCTCGGTGCTGCCGCCGACGCAGCGGCCCTCGGCGTAGGCGACCGGCGGGGCGCCGAGCGCCGCGCTCGACCCGTGGTGACGGTAGGCCTGCTCCATCTCCCCCAGGCTGAAGGGGGCGACCGAGCCGGCCTCGACCCACGGCCCCTCCTCGACCACGAGGACGTCCAGCCCGGCCTCGGCCAGCACCCGAGCCGTGGTGGCTCCGCCCGCCCCCGAGCCGATGACGAGGACCTCGGTGGCGAGGGTGGCCGTCATCGCGCGCCTTGGGGGCCGAGCTCGAGCTCCCCGAAGAGGACCAGCGATCGGAAGAGGCGCGGGTACGACCGCAGGAGCGACACCGGGCTCCGGTCGAGCCAGCCGAGCAGCGCGTGCAGGTCGCTCGGGCGGGCCAGCCGCACCCACGCGCTGAACAGGACCGACTCCGCCATCACCCCGAGGCGCAGCACCTCGGACATCTCCCGCAGGGTGCCGTCGACCCATCGCTCCACCGCCCGGCGCAGAGCTGGGTCGGTCGACTGGGTGAGGTCGGCGACGACGCGGCGCTCCAGGGACAGCATGGCTGATCGATCCTACTGACCGGCGCGGTCAGCTGGTCAGGGGCGGAGCGTTGCCGAGGTACACCCCACAGGCGAACACCCCGGCCCAGAGCAGCCCGAGGACCTGGAGCTGCCGATCGCCGAGGATGATCTCCTCGGGCCCACGGTGGTCTTCGACCTCCACCAGCAGCGCGTACCGGAGCAGGATGATCACGAACGGGACGATCGACAGCTGGAACCACGGGATCGACGTGTCGGTGAGGGCAGCCTTCTCGAAGGCCCACAGGCAGTAGGCCAGCATGGCCACCCCGAGCGCCACGGAGCGGACCAGCTGCAGGAACGACGGCGTGTACCCGGCCAGCGCGGTGCGGTGCTCTGTGGCGTCGCTGAGGCGCAGCTCGCCGGTGCGCTTGCCCGCCACCACGAACAGGGCGCCGAAGGATGCGACGATGAGGTACCAGTCGGACAAGGGGATGTCGGTGCCCACCACACCCGCCACCGCACGGATCACGAAGAACGACGTGATGAGCACGATGTCGACCACGGCGATGTGCTTGAGCCACAACGTGTAGGCGGTGCTCAGCGTGACGTAGAGGGCGGCGATGGCGCTCGCCTCCCACGACCCCGTGAGGGCACCGAGGCTGATCCCCACCACGAGCAGCACCACCCCGAGCGCCCTCGCCCGACCCACCGAGACCTCCCCGGCGGCGATGGGCCGGAACCGCTTGGTGGGATGGAGCCGGTCGGCATCGACGTCGGAGGCATCGTTCAGGCAGTACGTGCCGCTCGCCACCAGGCAGAACGACACCGCTACCACGAGCGCTCGCCCAAGGTACGCACCCTCGTCGAGGACGCCGGCGGCCGCCGGAGCGGCCAGGACGAGACCGTTCTTGATCCACTGCTTCGGCCTGATCAGCCGCAGCATCGGCCAGCGGCGGGACGTGGTGGGCACGCCGGGATGGTAGTCAGGGCCGGTCGGGGCACTGACTACCCTCCTCGTCGATGACGGTTCCGGGGCGCACCACAGGACGCTCTGCGCGGGCGCGCTGGCTGCCACCGCTGGCAGTGGTCCTGACCGCCCTCCCTCCGTTGTACGGCCTCTGGCGCACCCAGGGCACGCCGATGGAGGAGGGGTTCATGCTGACGTTCCCCGAGATGGTGATGGAGGGGAGGGTGCCGAACCGTGACTTCCTCCACCTCTACGGCCCCGGCAGCCTATGGGGCCTGGCGGCGATCTTCGCAGTGTTCGGTGTGAGCCTGACCGCTGAGCGCACGGTCGGGGTCCTCCAGCACCTGGCCGTGGGCTTCGGCGTCCAGCGGCTGCTCCGGCCGTGGGGGCCGTGGATCTCGGGCGGTGGCGGTGCCCTCGCCACGCTCATGGTGATCACCCCGAGCGGGCTCAGCGCCATGGCGTGGGTCGGCGGCATCGGCCTCGGCCTCCTCGGCCTCAGCGTGGCCATCGACGCCCAGGACCACCCCACCGCGCCGCGCCAGCAGCGCGCCCTCGTCGCCGGGGGGGTCCTGCTGGGGCTGGCGCTGCTGTATCGACTCGACCTGGCTGTGGCGGTGGGCGCCGCCGCGCTGGTGCTCGGGCGGGGTCTGGATCGGCGCGGACGCTGGCGACTGGCCACGGGTCTGGCGGCGGGGTGCAGCCCCTACGTCGTGCACCTCGCGATGGCGGGGCCCGGCAACGTCCTGCGCGGCCTGGTCCTCGAGCCCGTGTTCGAGCTCCGGGGCGGACGCCACCTGCCGCTCCCCCCCTCCACGGACCGCTTCGACGGGTTCCTGCAGGGCGCCGGAGCCCTCGATCAGCCGCCGTGGCCCCTCCCCGCCCCCACCGGCCCTCGCCAGCTCTGGCTGTGGCTCTTTGCCCTGGTAGCCGTCGGCGCCGTGCTCCTCGTGGCGGGGATCGTCTCGAACCGGCGAACCGGGCAACGGCGGCTGCTGATCATCGCCACCTTCAGCGTCGGCCTCTTCCCCCAGGCGCTGCAGCGGCCCGACTCGACCCATCTCGCCTGGGTGGGCTGCGTGGCCTTCGCCGTGCTGCCAGCGGCGGTGATCGAGCTGTGGAGGGCGCCCCGTCCGACTACCGCCCGCTCGGCGTCGTCCGTTCCGCGTGCCTCCACGGCGCTGGCGATCCCCGCCGTGTGCCTCCTGGTGGTGGCGCCGTTCTTCACCTTCCGCAGTTACGCAGAGGCCACCGCCCAGACGTTCGGGCGCCGAGTCACGGAGGGGACGATCGAGCACCAAGGACGGCAGTTCCCCTACAAGCGGACCGACGCCGTGGCCGCCGTCAACGAGATGCTCCCGATGGTCGACGAGCTCACCGAGCCTGGCGACCGACTCGTGGTGGGCCCCGGCGATCTGCGCAAGACGCCCTACAGCGAGGCGTTCCTCTACTACCTGCTTCCCGATCTCGTCCCCGGCACCCGCTACATCGAGATGGACCCGGGGGTGGCCAACGCGCCCGACTCGGGGTTGGCCGAGGAGATCCAGGCCGCGGACGTCGTCATCCTCTCCACCATTCGCGACGACTGGAACGAGCCGAACGACTCGTTGGTGTTCGGACCCGACCGGCCCAACCAGGTGCTGCGGGAGCAGTTCTGCCTGCGCGGCAGCTACGGCGTCGGGCCCTTCGATCCGGATCGCGGCTTGTACGAGCTCTACACTCGCTGCTGACCCACCGGCTGGCTTGACCGGTCGGCGCCTGCCCTAGTGTCACCGCCGTGCGCACGCTGGTAGTCATGCCGACCTATGACGAGGCCGACAACATCGTCGAGGCGGTGACGCGCGTCAGGCGGGCCGTCCCCGACGCCGACATCCTCGTCGTGGACGACAACAGCCCTGACGGCACCGCGGATCTGGCGCGCGCCGCCGGCGCCGAGCTCGGGCAGATCGACGTCCTCGTACGGCCCAAGAAGGACGGGCTCGGCAACGCCTATCGGCACGGCTTCAGGGTGGGACTCGATCGCGGGTACGAGCGCCTCGTGCAGATGGATGCCGACCTCTCTCACGAGGCCTCGGACCTCCCGGCCTTGCTCGCCGCGCTCGACGACGGCGCGGTTGCCGTCATCGGATCCCGCTACGTCCCCGGTGGTTCGATCCCCCACTGGCCCTGGTATCGGCGGGCCCTGTCGAAGTGGGGCAACCGCTATGCCTGCGCGGTGCTCGGCATGACGGTGCGGGACGCCACCGCGGGCTATCGCGCCTACGACGCCGACACCCTGTCCGCCATCGACGTGTTCAGCACGCGCGCCAAGGGCTACGGCTTCCAGATCGAGACGGCCTACCGGATCTCCCGGTCCGGTGGGAGGTTGGCCGAGGTGCCGGTCGCCTTCATCGACCGGGTGCGGGGCCAGTCCAAGATGTCGCTGTCCGTGATGGTCGAGGAGCTTGGCCTCGTCACGTGGTGGGGCCTCCGAGACCGAGTCAAGAAGCTCCTGGGGCGCCCCCCGACAAGTCCCTGAGGTACCGGGAGGCATCGACCTCCTCGGCTATCGTCGATCCGATGCCAGCGCCGCCCCCGAGCTCAGACGCGGTCGCGAAGATCGGCGACCTCGCCGCTGGGGCCGGCCTCCGCCACGTGCACCTGCTGTCGTGGCGCGACCTCGAAGACGTCGAGGCCGGCGGCTCCGAGGTCCACGCCGCCGAGGTGGCTCGCCACTGGGCGGCGGCCGGCATCGAGGTCACCTGGCGGTCCTCGTTCGCCTCCGGCCACCCCGCCGTCGCCGCCCGGGACGGCTACCAAGTGATCCGGCGAGCCGGCCGCTACCTGGTGTTCCCCCGGGCGGCGTTCTCCGAGCGGACCGGCCGCCACGGCCCGTCCGATGCCCTGGTCGAGATCTGGAACGGGATGCCCTTCTTCTCGCCGCTCTGGTACCGGGGGCCCCGGATCGTGATGCTCCACCACGTGCACGCCGAGATGTGGCAGATGGTGCTCGGGGAGGAGAACCCGCTCCTCGCTCGCGTCGGCGACACCATCGAGCGGCGGATCGCCCCGCCGATCTACCGACGCTCCCGGATCGTGACGCCCTCGGAGTCGGCCCGGGACGAGATCGTCTCGCTGCTGGGCATCCGGCGCCGGCAGATCGACGTGGTCCACAACGGGTTGGGCATCGCGTTCCGTCCGGGTGGCCCGAAGACCCGCACCCCCAGCGTCGTGGCCGTGGGCCGGCTGGTGCCGGTGAAGCGCCACGACCTCCTCATCCGAGCCGCCGCCGAGGCGCGCCGATCGGTGCCCGACCTCACCCTCACCATCGTCGGCGAGGGCTACGAGCGCGAGCACCTCGACGAAGTGATCCGAGAGCTCGAGGCCGAGAGCTGGGTCCGCCTGGTCGGGCACGTCCCGGAAGCGGAGCTGGTGCACCTCTACCAGGAGGCATGGGTGGCTGCCTCTGCCTCCGCCCGTGAGGGCTGGGGGCTGTCCCTCACCGAGGCGGCCGCCTGCGGCACGCCGGCCGTCGCCACACGGATCGCCGGCCATGCCGACGCCGTGCACGATGGGCGCAGCGGCGTGCTGGTGCCTGGCACGGTGACGGACCTCGCCGGTGCGCTCGCCCAGATGCTGCGCGACCCGGAGCGCCGGGCCGCACTGTCCGAGGGCGCCGTGGCCCGGTCGATCGGCCTCTCGTGGGAGGCCACCGCCCTCGGCCTGATGCGGTCCCTCGCCAGCGAAGCCGAGCGCCACCACCGTTGACCGGTCGCCTCAGGCGGGCCCGACCGCGGCTGGCGTTCGCGGCGCTCTGCTACATCCCCCTGCTGCTCACGTCTCCCGGCCAGGTCGTGGCGGACACGAAGTCCTACCTCTACC
>JBDSUN010000044.1:0-18494 GCA_039927735.1 Acidimicrobiales bacterium
GTTCCAGCCGATGGGGGTGAGCAGATCAGTCACAACGGGCCGGACGGTAACGCTGCGAGGCCCCGGGTGCTGTACCCGGGGCCTCGTGCACAGCTCAGAGCGGCTTACTTCGCGGGCGCGTAGACGCCCTTGAGGAGCTTGGGGGCCAGGGTCGGCGTCATCACCGAGTCCTTGAAGCCCTTCAACGGCGTGATGCGGGCCTTCTTGGAGGCCTTGATCTTGATCGCCTCACCGGTGGCGGGGTTGCGGCCCATGCGGGCGGCCCGCTCCACCTTCGCAAACTTGGCAAAGCCCATGATGGCCACCGGCTCACCCTTGGCCACCACGGCGGTGGTGACGTCGGTGAAGCCCTTGAGCACGGCGTCGACGGTCTTGGCCTCCACCTCGGTCTGGGCGGCGATGGCCTTGACCAGATCGCGTCGGTTCATTGGTTGTGTCCTCCATTGGACGTTGGTTGAGGGCAGAGTCTGGCCGCTGACGCCCGGTCGGGCGCGGACCCCGTTCAGGCCTTGACGGCCGGCAGCTCCTGCGCGACCGAGACAGCGTCGGCGAAGAGGTCACCGTGCTCCTCCACGCGCGCCAGCACTGCGGGTGCCTCGAAGCTCAGCGCCACCCCCGACGCGGCGGCGTCCACCTCGTCCCAGGTGATCGGCGTGGAGGCGGTGGGGCGGGGACGCGCCCGCAACGAGTAGACGGCCACCGTCGTCTTGTGGCGGCTGTTCTGGCTCCAGTCGATGAAGACCTTGCCGGGGCGCTCCGTCTTCTTCATCACCGACGTGACCCGCTGACCGTGGTGCTTCTCGAGCACCTGGGCCACCGCCAGCGCGAACTCCGAGCAGTGCTCATGGGTGTGGGGCGTGTTCAGGGGCACGTACAGCTGCATCCCCTTCGACCCGGACGTCTTGGGCACGCACCGGAGCCCGGCCAACCGATCGAGGAGGTCCTTGATGTCGAGGGCCACCTCCGCGCACTCCTGCATCCCCGTGCGGGGTCCCGGATCGAGGTCGAACACGCACATCGTCGGGGCCTCGATGTCGGCCCCCCGCGCCATCGGAGCGTGAACCTCGAGGGCGGCCATGTTGGCTGACCACGCCAAGGCCGGGACGGAGTCGAGGGCGCAGTAGCCGATGTCCCCGTCACGATCCCCCGGGCCGAGGAAGGTGCCGATCCAGTCCGGGCGGTGCGAGGCGCAGCGCTTCTCGAAGAAGCTCGTCCCGTCCACCCCGTTCGGATAGCGACGAAGGGTCACGCCGCGATCACCGATGTGGGGGAGCATCGCCCCCGAGACGCGCACGTAGTAGTCGATCACCTCGCCCTTGGTGAAGCCCGTCTCCGGGTAGAGCACCTTGTCGAGGTTGGAGACCTTGAGCTGGCGCCCGTGCACCTCGACGACCTGCTCGGTCGCCACTACGCCGACTTGCGCGGGCGCTTCTTCACAGGTTCGGCCTCGTCGTCAGCCTCGGGGGCGCCGGCCGGGTGGCGGGTGCGGGCCGCCTTGGCCTCCTTGACGCTGGCCTCCAGGGCGGCCATGAGATCGACCACCTTGTCCTCGCTCATCGCCTCGGGCGGGGCGACGATCTCGGTGTCGCCGGCCGCCTTGCGCTCGATGAGGCCGAGCACCTGGTGACGATGAGTGTCCTCGAACTTGTCGGCATCGAAGTCGTCCGACAGCGAGGCGATGAGCTGGCGGGCCATGTCCAGCTCCTTCTTCGTGAGGGTGACGTCCTCCAGGTCGGCGATCTCGGCGATCTCGGTCGGCTCGTTGACCTCGTCGGCGTAGACCATCGTCGACAGCACGAGGGCGCCGTCCTTCGGACGGACGGCGCAGAGGTACTGCTTCGACCGCATCACGAAGCGGGCGATGCCCACCTTGCCCGACTCCTCCATGGCCTGGGTGAGCAGGGCGTAGGGCTTGGCCGTCGCCTTGTCGGGGGCCACGTAGTAGGCGGAGTCGTAGAAGAGCGGGTCGATGTCGGCGAGATCGACGAACTCCTCGATGTCGATGGTGCGGCTGGCCTCCGGGTCGAGGGAGGCCAGCTCGTCATCGCCGACGGTGACGTACGCGCCCGAGGACAGCTCGTAGCCCTTCACGATGGCCTCCGCCGGCACCTCCTCGCCGTCGGCGGCCGACACCTTCTTGTACTTGATGCGCGACCCGGTGCGGGAGTCGAGCTGGTTGAAGCTGACGCTCTTGCGGGACACGGCGGCGTACAGCTTGATCGGGATGTTGACCAGCCCGAAGCTGATGGCTCCGCTCCAGATGGCTCTCGGCATACGTGCGAGTATTCCCAACTCATCGGTGGTTGACCAGGGGGACAGCGGTTGAGACGACTCGGGCACAAGGTTCTCATCGGGGCGGGAGCGGTGGCCCTGGCGGTTCTGGGCGCCTGCTCGGACGACTCGGACGGTGACGATGCCAGCCCGACCTCGGCGCCGGCTCCGGCCGTGGGACTCGACGAGATCCAGGTGCTGGCCGCCCACAACGCCTACCACCTCGAGGGCGAACCAGCCCTCCTCCAGGCCATCACCGACAACCTGCCCGAGCTGACGCCCACCATCGAGTACTCACATCCCACCCTGACCGAGCAGCTCGACCTCGGGCTGCGGTCCTTCGAGCTCGACGTCTTCGAGGACCCGAACGGCGGTCGCTTCGCGGCCCCGAAGGCCCAGGAGCTGCTGGGCCTGGCCCCGATCGACCCGGTGCTGCAGGATCCTGGCTTCAAGGTGTTCCACATCCAAGAGGTCGACTACCGGTCCACCTGCCTCACCTTCGTGGGCTGCCTGGAGGAGCTGGAGGCCTGGTCAGGTGCGCACCCCGGTCACCTCCCGATCAACGTCCAGATCGAGGCCAAGGACGGTGAGATCGCCGATCCCATCAACCTCGGCTTCGTGCAGCCCATCCCCGCCTCGGAGGGCACCTTCACCGCCCTCGAGGCCGAGATCCGATCGGTGCTCGACGACGAGCAGATCGTCACCGTCGCCGACGTCCAGGGCGAGGCCGGCACGCTGCGGGCGGCGGTGGAGGCCGATGGCTGGCCGGATGTCGACGAGCTGCGCGATCGGTTCCTCTTCACGCTCGACGACATGAGCCCGAAGCGGGACCTCTACCGGGCGATCCACCCCGACACCCGTGACCGTCTCATATTCGTGGCCGCGGAGGCGCCCGATGAAGACGCCGCCTTCACGGTGGTCAACGATCCCGTCGTCGACGGCGCCCGCATCCGCGAGCTGGTGGCGCAGGGCTACCTCGTGCGCACCCGCACCGACGCCGACACCGCCGAGGCCCGCTCCGGCGACACCACCCGCCGGGACGCGGCCTTCGAGAGCGGCGCCCAGATCGTCAGCACCGACTACGAGCGAGAGGACCCGCGCTTCCCCGGCTTCGTCGTCGAGCTCCCAGGCGGTGGCCCTGCCAGGTGCAACCCAGTCACCTCAAGAGACGGCTGCGAAGACGCCGCACTGGAGGAGTAGCAGGGAGGGGCCGGGCTTGCCCTGGCGTTACGGCGGGGGCGTGGGGGCAGAGCCGCTGGCGCCGAGCGGTGGCTCGATCCCGACGCAGTCATGTCGGGATCGACTAGATCTTCCCGGCCGGGGTTCGAGGTGACAGATGGCTGCTGTGGCTGGTGGTCATGCTGCTCGCTTGGGGCGGTGGGTGTCGAGGACCTGTTGCGGGGTGCGGCCGGCCATGTAGTCGCCGTGGTTGCGGCGGCGGTGGTGGTAGCTGGTGAGCCAGGCGTCGGCTTCGGTCTGGAGCTGGCGGATGGTCCCGAAGCGGCGGCGGTGGAACGCGGGGCGCCAGCACTCTTGGAGCATGGTGCCCTGGAATCGTTCGCAGACCGCGTTGTGGTTCGGGGACCGGGGTGGAATCCGTCGGTGGGTGATGCCGAGGTGGGCGAGGTGGTCCCGGAACCGGGTGGCCTTGTACTCGGGTCCGTTGTCCGAGAGCAGCGCGACGAGGGGCCAGCCGAGGCGCCGGAACTGGCGTCGGACGTGGGTGATGAAGGCTCGGGTGTGCTCGGCGGTGACCGGCCCGAGGATGATCTGGACCATGGCCCAGCGCGTCGCGGTGTCCACGGCGGTGAGCTGATACACCTTCCCGACGCCTTTGAGATGGCCGATGTAGAAGCTGTCGACGGCGACGAGATCGCCGGGGCGGGCAGCCCAGTGGCAGAACCCGAAGAGCATCTCCTCCGCCACGGGTTCGGTGACCAGACCGCCGATCAGCGCGGCCAGGGCCGCGGCCCGGGCGATGCGCTGGGACCGGCGGCCCAGGCCGTGGTCGACGAGGAGCTTCTGCACGGTCGTCTTGCCCACGATGTAGCCGCGGTCGGTGAGCCGATCCGCGAGCTGCCGGCACCCCAGTGTCGGCTCGGCCACCGCCAACGCCAACAGCTCATGGACCACATGGGTCGGGGTGGCGTTCGGGAGCTGCGGACGGCGGCGGGCTTTGGGCATCAACGCCTCGAGCCCGTAGGCAGCCGCCGTGCGCTGCCACTCGTAGAAGGTCTTGCGAGAGATCCCGAAGACCCGGCAGGTCGCCGACACATTGCCGGTCTCGGTCGCGTGGTCCAGCACGCGCACGCGCCGCTGGTAGATGATCTCGTCTCGGGTCACGGTGATGGGCTCCATGTCTCTCTGGTAGGAGCCACAGGGTCCATCACCGGGCCCACCCCCAAGGTGGACCTGCAACCTCAACCCCCGGACAGGAAGGACTAGATGAGGCGCCTGTCGGTGGCCCAGCGGGTGAGCTCGTGGCGGCTGGACAGCTGGAGCTTGCGGAGGACGGCGGACACGTGGGTCTCCACGGTCTTGACCGACAGCGTCAGCCGCCGGGCGATCTCCTTGTAGGTGTAGCCGCGCGCGATGAGGCGCATGACCTCCCGCTCCCGCGTGGTGAGCTGCTCGAGCTGCGGGTCGGTGACCTCGGTGGGCGGGTCGCCAGAGAAGGCGTCGAGGACGAACCCGGCCAAGCGCGGTGAGAACACGGCGTCGCCGTCGCGCACCCGGGTGATGGCGGCGGCGAGGTCATCCGACGAGATCGTCTTGGTGACGTAGCCGCGAGCACCAGCCCGGATGACGGCGATGACGTCCTCGGCGGCGTCGGACACCGACAGGGCCAAGAAGAGCAGGGCGGGCCGCTCCGCCTTCATCGTCTCCAAGACGGCTCGCCCGCCGCCGCCCGGCAGGTGGACGTCGAGGAGGACCACCTCCGGGTCCGTGGCACGGAGCCCGAGCACGGCCGACTCGACGTCGGAGGCCTCGCCGACCACCTCCACGGCATCGCCGAGCTCCGAGCGCACCCCGGCACGGAACATCTGGTGGTCGTCGACGAGGAACACGCGCGGCACGCTCACGCCTCCACCTCTCTCCCGGGCGTGCGCCCGATCTCGAGCACGACCTCGGTGCCCTCGTCCACCGCCGAGTGCACCTCGGCCCTGCCTCCGTGGCGGGCCATGCGGCCGATGATCGACTCTCGCACCCCCATCCGGCCCGGCTCGACCCCGGCGAGGTCGAAGCCTCGGCCCCGGTCGCGCACGTAGGCCGTCACCCGGTGCGGCTCCACCTCCACGTACACCGACACCTCGGGCACGGCTGCGTGGCGAGCCGCGTTGTGGGCTGCCTCCCGCACCGCCGCGACCAGGGCGTCGAGGCGCGCCTCCATCAGGCACTCCCCCACCACCACGAGGTCGACCTCGACGTCGTGGGCGTCCTCCACGTCGGTGACCACCCGCTCCAGCGCGGTGGAGACGGTCGCGGGCTTCCCCTCGCCGTCAGGGGCTCGCTCGTCGAACAGCCACGCCCGCAGCTCGCGCTCCTGGCGCCGGGCCAGCGTTCGGGCTCGGCCGGGGGCTTCGGCCCGCTGGATGAGGGCGAGCGTCTGCAGCACGGAGTCGTGGAGGTGAGCGGCGATCTCCGAGCGCTCCTCAGACCGGATGCGCTCCCGCCGTTCCACCCCGAGATCGCGCCAGAGCCGGAGGATCCACGGTCCGAGCAGCAGAGCCACGCCCACCCCGGTGGCCAGCACGACGAGGCCGAGACCTCCGATGGTGGAGAGCACGCCGCCGGACGCGAAGAGCACCCCGAGGCCCACCACCAGCAACAGGCCGCCGCCCGCCGCCCGCACGAGCAGGCCGCGGGTGCGGTCCTCCTCGTCGGTGCGGGCCCAGACCAGCCCGAACCCGATGGCCGACAGGGCCGCCGCCCACACCACCCCGGCGGGCAGGATCAGCCCGGCCTTGCCGAACAGCAGCAGCATCCCCAGCGCGAGCAGGCCCAGCCCGAGGGTTCGCTCGGCCGCCGGCGGCCGAACCGATCGCGTCCCGTCCGACGGCTCGGCGGGGAGGAGCGCCCAACCGGCCAGGTAGAGGACGATGCCGAGGCCGTTGGCGAAGCTGAGCACGACCAGTGCCAGCCGCACTGCGGTCGGGTCGACGCCGAGCTGGGCACCCACGCCGCCCGCGACGCCCGCCAGCAGGCGGTCGTCGGTCGAGCGGGACAGCCCGTGGGGTAGGCGAAGGGCGCGCTCGTCGAGGCGGAGTCGGCTGGCCATGGCCCCACGATGCTCCCACGGGGGCCCTGTCCGCAGCATCGGGGACGGACACCCGGGTGACCCTGGGGCCAGGAGGCTGGATCAGGGACATCCCCGATTGGCCGTCGACGATCGCTCCCCGATGCTGAAGGCATGGATGCCCCCACCGACGCCCGCGCCGCTGCTGCACCGGACGACCTTCGCCCCAGTGGTCCCCGCCGCCTCCGCCGCCTTCCCGACGACGGTCACGTCGCCGGTGTGTGCGCCGGTGTAGCCGAGTACTTCAACGTCGACCCGGTCATCGTGCGCATTGCCACCGTCGTCCTGTTCTTCAGCGGCCCCGGGCTCTTCGCCTACGTCCTGGCCTGGATCTTCGTGCCCAAGGACAAGGGTGCGGCCCGCTATGGCGTGCCGCAAGCCCGCATCGACCGTCACGACCGGTCGACCCAGATCGTCGGGATCGTCCTCGTGGTCGTCGCCCTCAGCGTGATCTGGGGCGACTGGTGGTCGCCGTTCAGGGGCTGGCTCTTTCCCGTCGCGCTGATGGCCCTGGGCGGCTGGCTCCTCCTCCGAGGGGACGACGACATCGAGCGGCCCGATGCCGATGCGCCGGGTCCGGTGCCGGCCGACCCGCCCGCCACCTCCGTCTCCCGTCTCACGAACGACGACGACACCAGCATCCTCGCCAACCCCTCGCCGCCGCCGGCGCCGCCAGACCGCCCCGTCGGTCGGCGCCGGATGCTCGGACCGATCGTCTTCGGTGGGCTGCTCGTCTGGGCAGGGCTGGCCGTCCTGCTCGGGTTGTCGGTCGAGACGGGTCTGGCCGGCGATCTCCTGATCGTCGGCGCCGGGTTCGTCCTCGGGTCCTTCATGGGCGGCAGCCGGGCGCTGATCATCGCTGCGCTCGTCATCGGCGGCGCGCTGGCGGTGACCGTGGCGGTCGACATCCCCTTCTCGGGCCCCATCGGCCACCAGGAGTGGACGCCGCAGAGCGCGGCGGCGATCGAGGACCTCTACGACGTGAGCATGGGCGAGGGCGTTCTCGACCTGAGCGCCGTCCGGCCGCCGGCTGATGGCGAGCTCGCGGTGGACGCCAGCGTCGGCATCGGCCATCTGGTCGTGGTCGTGCCCGCCGACACGACGCTCGAGGTCACCACGAAGGTCGGTGCCGGCGAGTCCGACGTCCTGGGCTTCCGGCAGGACGGTGTCGGCGTCACCACCGATCGGCAGGTTGCGGGCACTGCCGGCGCCGGGACCATCACCCTCGACCTCCAAGTCGGCCTCGGCGAGATCGAGGTCGTCCGGGCCGGGTCCGACGGCGCACGCCCCCTCGGCTGACCCCGATCGACCAGAGACGTCAAGGCAAGGGCAACCCGACGGCGCGGCGAAGGCGAGCGGTGCGGTCGGGGCCACCAGGCCTTGTCACGGTCGCCGGGATCGGAGGCTGGGGGCATGGATGGTCGTTCGCCGCGCCTAGGTGCCCCGAACTCGGGACCCGGAAGCCAGGAACACGGCAGACGACGCCATCGCGCACCCACTCCGCCGTCGCCGCGCCCTTGCCGTTTGACCTGACCCCGATCGGCGGCTCAGGCGAGGACGGCTCGGGCGACCAGGTCGGTGCCGAAGGCGGTGAGGATGGCGAGGTAGAGGAGGCCGGTGGCGGCCATGACGGCGCTGTACTGTCGCTCCTTGAGGGCGGCCCGGGTGACGCCGATCAGCGCGATGGTGAAGACGGCGCAGGCGACCCACATCCACCCGAGGATGCCGTTGTAGCCGTCGTCGATGGTGCCGGTGATCACCGAAGCCATCCCAGTGGGCCAGAGCAGCACGGCCACCTCGAAGGGCCAGGTGATGGCGAGGAGCCGGATGAGCTCGAGGAGTGGCGCTCGGGGCATGCCCGGCTGCACGAGGTACCAGTGGCCCAGCAGCATGGCGTCGGTGACGGCGCCGAGGAAGGCGGCGCCCACCAGCACTCGGGCGATCGACAGGGCCGCTGGGTCGCCCGCTGCAGCACCGGCCGCGAGGAGACCGATGAGTCCGAGGGCGGGGGCGATCAGGTCGAGCACCGGCGGGAACTCGGCGGCCGTGGCATCCACCTCGCCACGCTGGCGGTCGATGCCGGTCATGGCGGTGACCCGGGCGCTGCTGGCCTCCACCCGCGCCCGGTCCCCGATCACGCCGGCCTTGCGACGCTGGATCGACACCCCGAGCGCCACCAATGTGGCCAGCACGACACCGACGCTGGCCGCGTCCCGCACCGGAACCGGCTCGCCGTAGCGCACGCCGGTGATGACGGCGCCGAGCGCCATCAGGAGATAGGTGCCACGCAACAGCCAGCCGTACCCGAGCGAGACCTGGCGGCGGCGGGTGGTGACCCAGCAGAAGAACAGCCCACCGGTGGCCCATTGCAGGAGCACGGTGGCGGCGTCGAGACGGATCACAGCGGGGGCACGAGTGGAGCGGTCAGCACCGTACGATCACGGCGGACGATCAGAGCAGGGCGAGGTCGTGGTCGGCGTGGTTCAGCGGGTCCGGTCCGCCCTCGGCCGCCACCACGATGTCCTCCAGGCGGAAGCCGAAGCGACCGGGCACGTAGATCCCGGGCTCGATGGAGAAGGCGTGTCCGGGCTCCAGGAGGGTGTCGTTGCCCGAGACGATGTAGGGGTCCTCGTGCTCCTCGATGCCGATGCCGTGGCCGGTGCGGTGGATGAACTGCTCACCCCAGCCCGCCTCGGTGATGATCCGACGGGCGGTGGCATCCACCTCCTCGCACGACGTCCCCACGACGGCCGCCGCGACGGCGGCCTGCTGCGCGTCGAGCAGCACGGCGTAGGCCTCGGCGACCTCCTCGGACGGCTCGCCGAGGTGGACGCACCGGGTGATGTCGGAGCAGTAGCCGACGCCGTCGTCGCCGAACATGGTGCCGCCGAAGTCGCACAGGACGGCCTCGCCGGCCTGGATGCGACGCTCACTGGGCTCGTGGTGGGGGCTGGCGGCGTTGTCCCCGGCGGCCACGATGGCGAAGTTCACCCGATGGTGGCCCTCGGCCAGCAGGCGGCGGCCGAGGTCGGCGGAGACGTCGGCTTCCGAGCGCCCGACCAGCTCGATGGCGCCCTGCTGGAGCTCCGCGGCCACCCGGTCAGCGGCGGCGGCGGCCGTGCGAAGCGCCTCCACCTCGGCGGTGTCCTTCCGGGCCCGCAGCGGTCCCATCACCTCGCCGCCCCGGCTGAACCTGGCCGTTGGCACCGCTGACTGCAGGTCGACGAGGAACCGGGCCCAGGTGCGGTCGCCGATGGCCAGGGTGGAGGCCGACCCGACGAGGCCGGCCACGATGGCGATGGGATCATCGGTCTCGCCCCACGACCGGACCGTGAACACCTCGGGCCGCTCGACCACTCGCGGCGCTTCGAGCCGGGGCACCACGAGGGTGGCGTCGTCGTCGACCGGCAGCACCAGCATCGTGAGGCGCTCCAGCGGCATGGCCTCGTACCCGGTGAGGTAGGGCAGGTCGGGCCCCACCGACAGGAGCAGCGCGTCCACGCCGAGCTCGGTCATCCGGGCTCGGACCCGATCGGTGCGCGCAGCGAACATGGGCGCGACGCTACCGAGCCCGCCGGCCCTCACCGCTTCGGCTCAGCCATCCAGGGCGGGAAGGCCGTCGATGCTCTGAGCGTTCCGGTCGGCCCAGTACTCGGCCAGGCCGTCGTCACCTTGACGCTCGGCCCACTGCTGCAGCGTCGGTCGCTCGTCCTGGTACTCCATGAACGGGATGGAGAAGCCGCAGGAGGTCTGCACGCGGTCGATGGCGACCATCACGATGGAACGGGCGCCGGGGAGGTCAGGCAACCCTCCCACCAGCTCGTCGTAGCGAGTCGAACCGTGCGGGTGGGCCTCGCCGACGCCGAACAGCCGAAGGATGAGGGGCGGCCCCTCGAAGGCGCAGAACATCACGGTGATGCGGCCGTTCTCCCGGGTGTGGGCGATGGTCTCGGCCCCGCTCCCGGTGAGATCGAGGTAGGCCACCGTGCGGTCGTCGAGCACCCGGAAGCAGTCGTGGCCCTTGGGTGACAGGTTGACGTGACCGCCGGCGGCGGGGGCGGTGGCCACGAAGAAGACGTGCTGCTCGCCGATCCAATCCGTCAGCTTCGGGTCGAGTGCGTCGAGGACCTTGCCCATGGCCGTGAGTCTGCCCGCCCCTCTGCCGCTGGCGTGGACCCGCTCGCCGCAGCGCAACCCCCACACCTGCGATTTCTTCCACCCCGCCGTCAGTGGCACGCTGCACCGGTGCTGGTCTCGCAGGCAGCGGCCAACAACGCCGCGTGGTGCGACCTCGTCTGTCGAACGCACGGTCTCGCGACCTCCTTCGACGAGCAAGCCTGGACGAGCCGGGCGCGCACGCCGCCCTACTACCCCGACGCCGTCACCCTCTCGCCCGACGTCTCGACCACCGATCTCCTCAAGCGCATCGACGCCTCGCCGGGCTGCTCCATCAAGGACAGCTTTGCCGTCCTCGACCTGACACCATTCGGCTTCGAGGTGTTGTTCGAGGCCCAGTGGATCCGGCGGGGACCCGCCGGTCGGCCCCGGACCGGCCCGACGTGGGAGGTGGTCGAGACGCAGCAGCGCTTCGTCGCCTGGGAGCGTGCGTGGCGCGGCGACGACGGACCGACGGACGTGCTCCGCCCCAGCCTGCTCCACCACGACGAGGTGACGTTGCTCGCCGCCGGCGATCTGGTGGTCGCTGGTGCGATCCTCTACCAGAGCGCCGAAGTCGTGGGGATCTCCAACCTCTTCAGCAGCACCTTCACACCAGCGGAGAGCTGGGCCGGTGGCCTGGCCCTCGTCGACCACCTGTTCCCGGACTCGACGCTGGTCGGCTACGAGACGGGCGCTGACCTTCGAGCGGCGCACGCCGCCGGTTTCGAGACCGTGGCTCCGCTGCGCGTCTGGATCCACTCTGAGTGAACGCCCAGGCCCTGATGGGCACACCCGTCACGCAACACGCCGGAGGGATGCCTACGAGGCCCAGGCCTCGAAGTCATGGAGCTTCGCCTGCACCTCGTCGGAGGAACATCCCTCGAAGTCGATGACCTCGTGGTCTGGTGTCTCGACGACTACGTGCTCGTCGTCGAGGCGGACTGCGTGGAGGTGATGGGGCCGGAAGGTGCGCATGCCACAGCGTTACCCACGTGGTGCGGTGGTCACTCACCGGACCTTCCTCACACCCCAGCTCGACGTCAGCGAGCGATGGCGACGGGGACCGGGGCTACCGCTGCATCGGCAGCTTGGCGGGCGTGGTAGCTGCTGCGGACCAGGGGGCCGGCCTCGACGTGGCCGATGCCCATCGCTTCGCCGGCGATCTTGAGGGCGGTCAGCTCGTCGGGGGTCCACCACCGGGCCACCGGGAGGTGGTTCGAGGTGGGGCGGAGGTACTGGCCGATGGTGACGATGTCGACACCGATGCCGGCGAGGTCGGCCAGGGCCTGCTCCATCTCCTCCGCGGTCTCCCCCATGCCGGCGATGAGGGACGACTTGGTGGTCAGCCCGACCGCCTTGGCCCTCGCCAGCACCGAGAGGGAACGGGCGTAGCCGGCGGACGGGCGGACCGCCCGCTGCAGGCGGGCCACCGTCTCCAGGTTGTGGTTGAGCACGTCGGGGCGCTCGGCGAAGATCAGCCCGAGGGCCTCGGGGTCGCCCTTGCAGTCCGGGATGAGCACCTCCACCGACACACCCGGGGTGCGGGCCCGGATGGCCCGGATGACCTCGACGAACTCGCCTGCGCCGCCATCCGGCAGATCGTCGCGCGCCACAGCGGTGACCACGGCGAACCGCAGGCCCATGCGCTCGACGGCCTCGGCCACCCGGGCGGGCTCCAGCGGGTGGGTGGGCAGCGGGTGGCGAGTGTCGACCAGGCAGAAGCCGCAGGCGCGCGTGCAGCGCTCCCCGTTGATCATGAAGGTGGCGGTGCCGTCCGACCAGCACTCCGACAGGTTCGGGCAGCCGGCCTCCTCGCACACGGTGACGAGATCCAGGTCGCGCATCGTCTTGCGGATGGCGATGACCTCGTCGGTGAGACGCAGGGGCGCCCGCATCCACGCCGGCTTGCGGCGGCTGATCTCGATGCCCTCGGTCACCCCCGCCTCGGCCAGCCGGCCGGCCCGGCGGGTGGTGGTGCCGAGCGCCACGGGCACCTCGGCGGCACTGGACCGCATCGGCGCGCCGGCCCCCTCGCCGCGGCTGAACGGCGACAGGTCAAGGGCGGTGTGGCGCCACACGACGTCGGCCCGGTCGTGCCCGGCGCTCCCCCACCGCTCCGCCGCCCGTCGGGCGACGGCATCGACGACCTCGCGCATCGACCCGTCGATGCCCTCGTCGCGCAGAGAGGTGACTCCCTTGTCGGCGATCCCGCACGGGACGATGTGGCCGAACATGGCCATGTCGGGGGCGACGTTCAGGGCGAAGCCGTGCATGGACCGCCCCCTCGACAGCTTGATCCCGACGGCACAGATCTTGCGGGGCGCCTCCGACGCTGGCGCCACCCACACTCCGGGAAAGCCGGGCAGCCGGCCGACGTCGCCGAGCCCGAGGTCGCCGAGCACGTCGATGACGAGCTGCTCCACCGAGCACACGAAGGCAGTGGTGTCGGCCAGCCCGCCGCCCCGCTTTCCGGGCACGGTGAGGATCGGGTAGCCGACCAGCTGGCCGGGCCCGTGGTAGGTCACGTCCCCGCCCCGGTCGGTCTGCTCCAGCTCGGCGCCCACCTCGTGCGGTGGCCGCAGGAAGTGCCCCAGATCCCCCCGCACCCCCAGCGTGTACACGTGTGGATGCTCCAGCAGCAGCAGGTGGTCCGACGCCCCGGCGAAGAGTCCCCGCTGCAAGGCATGGGCGTCCCGGTAGGAGACCCGCCCCAACCACCGAACCTGCAGAGGAACCTCCGCTGCAGGGGTGTGGAGGCACGCCGTCACGGAGCCAAACTACCGGGACGAGCGGGCGGCCGGCTCCCGCCGCAGTCCGGTCGGGATCGAAACCGCTACAGCTCTGCGATCCAGTCCCGCGTCTCGAGGAGCTCCTTGATCTTGTGGAGGAAGGCGGCGGCGTAGGCGCCGTCGAAGGCGCGGTGGTCCCAGCTGAGGGCCAGGTTGCCGACGGAGTGGATGGCGATGCTCTCGGTGGCGTCGGGCAGGGTGACCACGACGGGCTTCCGCTTCACCACGTCGGTGGAGAGGATGGCGACCTGGGGCTGGTTGATGATCGGCATCGTCAGCAGGGTGCCGAACGGGCCGGGGTTGGTGATGGTGAAGGTGCCGTTGGAGATGTCGTCGGGCGTGAGCTTCTTGGAGCGAGCCCGAGCGGCGAGGTCGCTGACGTCGCGGGCGATGGCGCGCATGCGCTTGCCGTCGGCATCGCGGATCACCGGCACCATGAGGCCCTTATAGTCGAGGTCGACGGCGATCCCGAGGTTCAGGTAGTTGTGGACGATCAGCGCCTCCTCGGTGAAGGTGGCGTTGGCGTGGGGGAACTCGTGGAGGGCGTCGACCACGGCTCGCGAGACGAACGGGAGGTAGCTGAGCCCGAAGCCCTCCTCGGCCTTCCACGCCTCCTTGTGCGCCCGGCGCACCCGCTCCACGGCCTCGTAGTCGACCTCGATCGACGCGTAGACGTGGGCGGACGTCTGGATCGAGCGGATCATGTGCTCGGCGGTCCGCTTCCGGATGTTCGTGTGCGGCACCATCGTGTCGCCGTCGCCCGAGCGCACCATCGGCTCCGGAGCGGGGCGCGAAGCCGGTGCCGTCTCGGGCGCCGGAGCCGCCGCGGCCGGAGCCGGCGCCTTCTCCGGGGTGGCGTCCGGTGGGGTGGAGGGGCGGGAGGACGAGTCGGTGGCGGCCAGCACGTCGTTGCGGGTGATGCGTCCGCCCACGCCGGTGCCGGTGATCGTGGACGGGTCCAGCCCGTGCTCGGTGATGAGGCGTCGGACGACGGGCGACAGCAGCCGGTTGCCGTCCCCGGCCGGGGCCACCGGCGCGGCAGCCTTCTCAGGCGCCGCCTTGGCCTCGGGGGCGGGCTGCTCGTCGTTCGCCGGCGCGTCGGCGGGCGGTTCCGGTGCTTGCTCGGTGGGTGCCTCGGCTGCAGTAGCTGGCGGCTCCTCGCCCGGCGGCTCCTCGGCCGGCGCGTCCGCAGACGGCTCCTCGGCGGCTCCCTCGGCAGCAGGAGCCGCACCGGCCTCGCCGATGACCGCCAGGACCACGCCGACGTCGACGGTGTCGCCCTCGGGCACCTTGATCTCGGTGAGGGTGCCGCTGGTCGGTGAGGGCACCTCGGAGTCGACCTTGTCGGTGGACACCTCGAAGAGCGGCTCGTCCTCAGCGACCGTGTCCCCAACGGCTTTGAACCACTTGGTGATGGTGCCCTCGGTGACGGTCTCGCCGAGCTGGGGCATGGTGATGTCGGCCATGGTGTGCCTTCCTGGCTAGCCGTGCAGGGGACGGCCGGTGAGGCTGATGATGGCCTCGCCGAGCGCCTCGGTCATCGTCGGATGGGGCTGGATGAGGGAGGCCATGTCATCGACGGTGGCCTCCCAGTTGACGGCCAGGTAGCCCTGGCCGAGCTGCTCGGTGACCCACGGGCCGACCATGTGGACGCCGACGATGCGGCCCGCCTTGCCGTTCGCATCCTTCTCGGCGATGACCTTCACCATGCCCTCGGGCTGGTTGACGATCATGGCCCGGCCGTTGTGGTTGAAGCGGCTGACCTTGGCGACGACGTCGAGGCCGGCCTCCTTGGCCGCCTCCTCGGACAGGCCGGTGAAGGCCGCCTCGGGTCGGGTGTAGACGGCCCACGGCACCTTGCCGTAGTCGACCGGGGCTGGGTCCTCGCCGAGGATGTCCTGGATGGCGATGACGCCCTCGATGAAGCCGATGTGGGCGAGGGCCGGTGTGGCGATGGCGTCGCCGACCGCCCACACCCCGGCCTCGCCGGTGCGGCAGCCCTCATCGACCTCGATGAACCCGCGGTCGGAGATCTGCACGTCGGTGCCGTCGAGGCCGAGGTCGTCGGTGTTCGGCCGCCGGCCGACCGAGACCACCACCACGTCGACGTCGAGCCCTTCGCCGCCGGCCTGCACGGTGGTACCGCTCCCCGAAGGCGAGTGGCCCTCCACCTTCACGTCGGTGCGGATCTCGATGCCGCGCCCCTTGAACGACTTCTCGATGACCTTGGTGAGGTCCTTATCGAGGCCGGGCAGGATCTTGGGCAGGGCCTCGAGGATGGTGACCTTGGTGCCGAGGTCGGAGAGCAGCGAGGCGAACTCACATCCCACCACGCCGCCCCCGATGATGGCGGCCGACGTCGGCAGCTCGGCGATGGAGAGGAGCTCGTCGGAGGTCATCACGATCGTGCCGTCCACGTCGAAGCCCGGCAGGGTGCGA
This sequence comes from Acidimicrobiales bacterium, assembly GCA_039927735.1. Classification (GTDB taxonomy): domain Bacteria; phylum Actinomycetota; class Acidimicrobiia; order Acidimicrobiales; family VFJN01; genus VFJN01. The sequence continues at coordinate 15,955 of JBDSUN010000044.1, forward strand.
GGCAGGGACCCCGGAGCCAGCACGACGGCATCGCCCGTGAGCTCGAGCTCCCCCGAGGAGCCGCCCGACACGGTGACCAACTTGGCGGCGTGGAGCCGACCGTGGCCGTCGAGCACCGTCACCTTGCGGCTCTTCAGCAGCGAGCCGAGGCCGGACACGAGCCCGGAGACGATCTTGTCCTTGCGCCCCAGCGACGTGGACCAGTCGATCCCCGGCTCGCCGTCGGTGATGATGCCGAAGTCGGTGGCGTCCTTGACGTGGAGGAAGGTGGCGGCCGTCTCCAGCAGCTCCTTGGCCGGGATGCACCCGACGTTCAGGCACGTGCCGCCCAGCTTGCCCTTCTCGATCATGGCGATGTTGAGGCCGGCGGAGGCGCCGTAGAGCGCCGTGGCGTAGCCGCCGGGACCGCCGCCGATGATGACGACGTCGTAGTGCTCGGCCGTGGGGACCACCTCCGCAGGTGAGGGCCGGGATGTTGCGGGCGCTCGGACTCTACCGGCGCATGGCCTGCCCCCGTACGGGGTCGTCCAGACCCAATGGGCCTACTGCTGCTGCTGGGCCTGGAGCTGCTGGACGACCTGGGCATGGCGCCGGATCTCGACGATGGCGTCGGTGCTCGGGCGACCGCCGCCGGAGTAGATGCCCCGCACCGGCGGCACGTCGTCGTAGTCACGGCCGTGGCCGATGGTGATGTGGCGCTGTCCGACCTGCTGGGCGTTGGTGGGGTCCAGTGCCAGCCAACCCCACCCGGGGATGGCCGCCTCGAACCAGGCGTGGGTCTGGACGTGCACCTCGTCGCCCTCCACGTCGGCGCCGGTGGCTTCGGAGGAGGCGAAGAAGTACCCCGACACGTAGCGGGCGGGGATCCCGATGCTGCGGCACATGGCCACGGCCAGGTGGGCGTAGTCCTGGCAGACGCCCTTGGCCTTGGCCAGCACCTCGTTGACGTCCACGCCGATGTAGGTGGCGCCAGGCGTGTACTGCAGCGAGGTGTGCACGAAGCGGTGCAGCGCCAGGACGATGCCCACCACGTCATCACCGGTGACCGCCGAGATGCGCTCGGCGGCCGCCGACACGTCGCCGTCCCACTCGGGGTGCATCGAGCGGTCCAGGTACTCGACGTAGAGGTCGCGGAAGGCGCTGTCGGCCAGGGCCGCGACCCGGGGTGAGACGGTGACCAGGGGACGCGGCATCGTCTCCACCGAGGCCTCGGCCGTGATCTCGAGGGAGACGTGCGGCTCCCGGATGCCGAAGGTGTCGACCCGGGTGCTCCAGTAGTCGTGGTACGAGAGCACGCGCGACGCCGGGTGGGTGGTGACCCGGTAGGCGACCAGCTGCTGGTGGTCGTCGGAGGCCGGGCAGGCCCGCAGCTCGTTCTGCGACCCTCGGACGACGTCGTCGTAGTGGATGGTCGTGCGGTAGGCCACGTCGTAGCGCATGGTCATGGGTGCTCTCCCACCTCGTCGACGGCGCCGTGGGGGGCCAGGGCGTGGAAGTCGTGCTCCTGGGCGCTGCGGAAGTACTGGAGGGCCACGGCCTCGGCCACCTGGCGGACGCCCTTGAGCATCTGGTCGAGGAAGACGTGGAGATCGCCTTGGAGGAGCTCGTGGGTGTCGAGGAACTCGAGGTCCGAGCGGGTGCGCCCGAGGATGCGCTGCGGACGGGCGAGGGTGGCGCTGCCGGCTTCGAGGCGGGCGAGGTCGTTCTCCACGGCTCGCAGGCAGAACAGCACCGAGCGGGGGAACGTGCGCGACAGCAGGAGGAACTCGACCACGTCGGCCGGGTCCATCGATGCGCGGTACCGGCGGCGGAAGGCCTCCGAGCCGGAGGCGGACTTCAGCGTCTGCAGCCAGTGGTGGAACCCGCCGGTGGCGCCGGCGGTGACGAGCTGGGAGTAGCGCACGTCGAGGAGGCGGCAGGTCATCTCCGCCCGCTCCAGCATCCAGCCGAGCTGCAGGAACCGCCATCCGTCGTCGCGCGGCATCGTCTCGGCGGCCACGCCGGAGATCATCTGGCAGCTCCGCTTCACGAACCCGTAGAGCTCGTGAGGACGCGCCTCGACGTCGGCGCGCAGGTTCCGCGACCGCAGCTCGAGGTGGAAGCTGTTGATGGCCTCCCACAGCTCGCTGGAGATGAGCTCCCGGGCGGCCCGGGCGTTCTCGCGAGCCCCGCCGACGGCCGACACGATGGCGCCGGGGTTGTCGGGGTCGAAGACGAGGAACTCCGAGACGGCCGCCGCCCGCATCCCCTGCTCGAGCTCGGCAAAGGGCCGGTCGAGCCAGAGGACCTTCAGCAGGTCCTTCCAGGAGCGCTCCGCCTCCCACGGCATCGCCTCCAGCAGGCCGTGGTAGGTCACGTCGAGCATGCGAGCGGTGTCTTCGGCCCGCTCGATCTGACGACCGGCCCAGAACAGCGACTCGGCGTGGCGGGCCAGCATCATAACTGGCCCTCCGAGTCGGCCAGCACCCAGGTGTCCTTGGAGCCGCCGCCTTGGCTGGAGTTGACCACCAGGCTGCCCTTGCGCAGTGACACCCGGGTGA